>NZ_CALLJH010000051.1:0-29563 GCF_938091255.1 uncultured Chloroflexus sp. | reverse complement strand
CGATAGCTATTTCAATAATTTCGGCTCACGGTAGAGCACTGAAACCGCCGGACTGTTTGGCTTCTTGGATAGCGTCGTTAATTTCAATAATTTCGGCTCACGGTAGAGCACTGAAACGAGTACTTCGGCTACGTGCGCGCGTTGCTCGAGTATTTGTTTCAACAATTTCGGCTCACGGTAGAGCACTGAAACTTGCGTGGTCACAGCTACACGCTCTACAACGGCGCGCGTTTCAACAATTTCGGCTCACGGTAGAGCACTGAAACCTGTTGATTTGAAATTGAGCGCCAATCGTAAAGTTGCTGATGATGGCCGGGTCGGTGAACAGTTTGCGGCGCATACGATTGGCATACAGATGGCCGCGACCGAGATTGGGACGGCGCTGATCCCAGTTGGAATGGGGGTTGTTGGCTAGTGGGGGTCGCTTGAGCTGATCCCGCTTGGTCTGTTAGCCGTAGATGGGGCGTTGTTACGGTGCTATCTGCTCGCGATGCGTCCTGCCTAAACGAATATCGTTTAGTAGGTCTAAATAATTTGGGTGGTCTGGTTGCGCCGCTGATAGTTTCCGCCATTTCATATTGGTAGTACAATGAGATAACGCACCGCAGCAGACGAAAGCTGTGGCGCTATACTGGCGGAGGCTCGTGTGGACATTGATATTGCGCTTGCGCGCGCATGGGCGCAGCGCGCCGGCGAGCTGCTTTTGCGCTCGTATTTTAATCGGGTGTCGCCGGAACGTAAGCTCGATAAGAGTTTGGTGACGGCGGCTGATCGCGCAATTGAAGATTGGTTGCGCGAGCAGATTCATGCCCACTATCCTGATCACGGCGTGATGGGTGAAGAACGCGAGCCGGAAGGTCTCGACCGCGAGTATGTGTGGGTCATCGATCCGATTGATGGCACCAGTTCGTTTGTCTCCGGTTTACCGATGTGGGCAGTGTCGATTGGGGTGATCCGGTGCGGGCAGCCGGTGGCCGGTGTGATCTACTTGCCGGTGTTGGGTGATTGTTATTGGGCAGTCGCTGGTGGGCGCGCGTTCTGGAATGAAACGCCGATTCATGTGGCGCCGCCGCAGCCGCCGAGTCCTAATGACTGGATTGCGATCCCTTCGACGTTTCATCGCGCCTATACGATTCACTATCCCGGTAAAGTGCGGGTGTTGGGGTCGGTGGCGGCTGATTGTTGTTATGTAGCCCGTGGGCAGGCGCAGGCGGCGATTATCGGGCGGGCAAAAGTGTGGGATGTGGCCGCTGGCTGGGTGATTGTGCAAGCTGCCGGTGGTGTGGTCTGCCCGCTAGAGGGTGAGTTGCCCGATTGGTTGACATTGCTGCGTACCGTGCGTTTGCCGGCGGCGGTGGTGATTGGTCATCCGCAACAGGTGGCGCAGGTCTGCGCGTGGGTGCGGCGGATAACGCCATGAGCGGGGAGATGGGGGGTGGGGAGATTGCAGCGCGGCTTGTGCCGCGCTTTTTGTTATAATGACGGGTATCGAATAGATTGCTTTTGCAGATGCACAAAGGAGTGTCGTATGACTGCGCCAGCCGTGCGCCATATTCGTCTTGTCACCGAAATTCCCGGCCCACGTTCGCGTGAGTTGCTGGCCCGCCGCGATGCTGCGGTGGTGGCTGGGTTGGGCCGGGCGACGCCGATTGCGATTGCTTCTGGTCACGGCGCGTTGGTGACGGATGTTGATGGGAATACCTTGATCGATTTTGTCAGCGGGATTGGCACCTTGGCGGTCGGCCATTGCCCGCCGGAAGTGGTGAGCGCAATTCAGGCGCAGGCTGAGCGGTTGATCCATGTGTCGGCGCTAGTCGGTACCTACGAGCCGTATGTGGCGTTGTGCGAGCGGCTCAATGCGCTGGCACCGATCAGCGAGCCGTGCAAGACGTTGCTGGCTAATTCGGGTGCCGAAGGGGTTGAGAATGCGATAAAGTTTGCCCGCGCTGCAACCGGACGTCCGGCGATTATTGTCTTTGATGGTGCGTATCACGGGCGCACGCTGTTGACCCTCTCGCTCACCTCGCGCACCTATTTTAAGAAGAAGTTTGGCCCTTTTGCTCCTGAAATCTATCGCGCTCCCTTCCCCTACGCCTACCGGATGGGGATGAGCGAGGCGGAGGCGGTTGAGCAGTGTTGGGCGGCGTTTGAGCGGATGCAGATCGCTGGGGTTGACCCGGAAACCGTGGCGGCGGTGTTGATCGAACCGGTGCAAGGCGAGGGCGGCTTTATCCCGGTGCCGGTGGAGTTTATGCGCCGCTTGCGCCAGTTCTGCGACCGCAATGGTTCGTTGCTGATTGTCGATGAGGTGCAGAGTGGCTTTGGCCGCACCGGTACTATGTTTGCGATCGAGCAGTTTGGTGTTGAACCAGATATCATTGTGGCTGCCAAGAGTATTGCTGCCGGGATGCCGCTAGCGGCGACCATTGGGCGGGCGCGGGTCATGGATAAAGCGCATTACGGTGGGGTGGGCGGAACCTACGGCGGCAATCCGCTGGCCTGTGTGGCGGCACTGGCGACGATTGATATCATCGAGCGCGAACGGTTGCTGGATCGGGCTAACGTGATCGGGCAGCAGATCCGCACTCACTTTGAGCCGATGCTGGCCGATGATACGCTCGATCCGCTGGTTGGTGATGTGCGCGGTTTGGGTGCGATGATCGGGATCGAGCTGGTGAAGGATCGGCGTAAGCGCACGCCGGCTGCTGCCGAAGAGGTGCTGGCGATTCTGGGTCGCGCCCTCGAACGCGGTGTGCTGGCGATGCGGGCCGGTCTATATGTGAACTGTATTCGCTTGTTGGTGCCGCTCGTGATTACTGATGATCAGCTCAATGAAGGGCTGGAAGTCTTGGTTGGCGCAATGCGCGGGTAGTACGAATAAGTGAGGGTGCAGTGTTATGCGCCCTCGCGTACTTATATTTCTGTACAGGGATTACTATGCCGATTACTGTTGTCCAAACCCAACCCGACCATATCCCGCAGTTGGTCATTCACCAGCGGGTCTGTTTTCCGACCCTCGACCCAGAGGATCACTTCAGCGCCGAGAACTTTGCTACCCATTTGCGGCTCTTTCCCGAAGGCCAGCATGTGGCGCTCGACGGTAATCGCGTGGTTGGTCAGAGCAGCACCTTCCGCATCAGCGGCGACAAGGTATTTAAGCCGCATACGTTTGAAGATATTGTCGATCACGGCAATTTTGGCTATCACGATCCCAATGGCGAGTGGTTGTACGGCGCTGATATCAGTGTTCACCCCGATTACCGTGGGCGCGGTATCAGCCGCATGCTCTACGATGCGCGCAAGGCGCTGATCCGCCGGCTTGGTCTGCGCGGCATGGTTGCCGGCGGGATGTTGCCCGGTTACGTTGCTTACCGCGGCCAGATGTCGGTTGAAGAATATGTAGCCGCAGTGGTGGCAGGCCGGTTGAGCGATCCGACTCTGACGCCGCAGTTGCGCAATGGCTTTACTGTGCGGGGCATGCTCTACGATCATATCCGCGACGGCAAGGTGCCCCACGCGGCGTTGATTGTGTGGGAAGCGTAGCGGTATGGTTTCGCTCAATGTCTTTCACCGCCAGAGCATGCAGCAAATTGCCGATCTCGATCAGATCAGCGACTTGCTCTTGCAGCCGCGCACCTTGATCTGGCTCGATCTCGAGCAGCCATCGCCGGCTGAGCTGGCCCTGTTGCGCGAGGAGTTTGGCTTTCACCAGCTCGCGATCGAAGATGCGTTGCAAGCGCACGAGCGGCCAAAAATTGAGACCTATCCCGGTTATTACCTGATCATTTTCTACAGCGTAGAATACGATGCTGCCGAGCGTGAATTGCGCTTTTTGCCGATCACGCTATTCGTTGGTGCGAACTATTTGGTCAGCATCCGGCCCGGCCCGATACGCCATATCGAGCAGACGCTGGCCCGCTGGCAAGCAAATGGTCATGTGCCCGGCTATCAGGTGAGCAGTGTGCTCTATGCGCTGATCGATGCCATTGTTGATGACTACTTTGTCGTGCTTGATCAGATCGGCGAGCAGATCGAAGATGTGGAAGCGGCAATCTTTCAGTATGGCCGCCAAGAAGTAGCGAATGATATCTTCATGCTCAAAAAGGATCTCCTCTTCTTCCGCCGGATTGTCGCTCCCGAACGCGATGTGCTCAATGTCTTGCTGCGCCAAGAGGTTCGCATCTTTCAGCCCCGCGAATTGGCCTATGTGCGCGATGTCTACGATCATTTGGTGCGCGTGACCGAGTCGATCGATCTCTACCGTGATTTGCTATCGAGCGCGCTCGATAGCTATCTGTCACTACAGGGCAATCAGCTTAACCAGTTGGTGAAGGTGTTGACCCTCTGGTCGATTATTCTGATGGCCTGCTCGCTGGTGGCAGGAATCTACGGTATGAATTTCGTGCTGATGCCTGAACTAGAACAACCGTGGGGCTATCCCTTTGCGCTAGGGTTAATGGCGACGATTGCGCTAGGTCTGGCAATCTATTTCAAGCGGAGGCGATGGTGGTAGCCGGGCCGGTCTTGTTGCTCGATGGCGTGCCGGCAGCAGCTCCCATTGTGCCTGAGCGGAACGTGGTTGAGTGGTCGTGCGCGGTGCCGGCAGGGGCGACGGCGCAATTGGCAATCGATGGCGAACCGCTCGAACCGTTTCTCCGCCCCGGCGACTCGATGTGGCGCTGGCGTTGGCAAGCGCCAGCGGCGGCTGGCGTGTATCCGGTGCGTTTGACCATTACCGCCGCAACGCAGGTTACGGAATGGCGCGGCACAGTCCATGTCGCTCCTTCCCTGCTCGATGCGCGCCGTTACGCTGCGTTGTTGGCCGATCTGGTTCAATTGGCACCGGCGCTTGCCCATGCCCTGAACGGTGGCCGCTACGCTGCCGGCAGCGGTGCGTCCGGCTATCCTGATCGGGCGGCGCTGCTGGCGCTCTTGACCGGCCCGCTGACCCAACGCCTGATCGCCGCAGTGGAACGGCTGGCGCGCCAACCGCGCCAGCGCCGGTGGCAATGGGAAGGGCCGCGCGAATTGGGCATGCTCCGCGAACGGCCCGATCCGGCCCGCTGGCGGATCGCATCAGATGCTGCGCCGCTACCGCCCGCCGGTTGGCCTGATCGGGTAGGGGTGCAGGCGTACCGGCCCGATCCGCTTGAGCGTGGCCGGCAAGTGGCTGCCCAAGTACTCGACCGGCTGATCGCGAGCGGGCAAGCGTTGCTGGTGATGCCGTTGCCTGCTGAGGCGCGGGTGCGGCTGGTGATGGTGATCGGGAGGTTGCGCGCAGCGCGTCTACAATTTGACGTAAATAATCAGCCGTTGATTGGGAGGCCGATGTGGCGGCCACGCAGCCGCGATGAGCGCATTGTCGCCGCCTACCAACGGCTGATGCAGCGCCGGTTGGGAGTTGGGTGGGCGCCGGAGTTGCTGGAAATACCGGTGCGCGAGGTGGCCCGCCTCTACGAGACGTGGTGCGTGGCGCGTGTTGGGTTGGATCTGCTGTCCCTCAGCGACTGGCAGGTGCACGATCAGAGCATCTTTGCCGGGCAGACGGCGCAATTGACGACGCAGCAACCTTTGCTCGTGCTGGCGCATCCTACGGGTGCTACCTTGGCATTACGCTATCAACCGCGCTATGCGCCGGATAGTCAACCGTTCCGCTCGCTCGACGATCGGGTGCGAGTGCCGGATGGAGCGATCGAGTTCACCCATCCGCGGCGCGCGCCGGGGTTGATCGTGCTCGACGCCAAGTATCGCAGCGAGGAAGGCGCGCTGCCGGCCAGCGCCATTGATGAGGGGTACAGCTATTTGGCCGGAATAGGCCATCATGACGGTAGCCGCGCAGTTGCTGCGTTGGCGTTGCTATTCCCCGGATCCGGCGCGCCGGTGGTGTATGCTAGCGGCCTCACCGCGCTGCCGCTGCTGCCGGGAGAGCAGACTCATACCTTAACCGCGTGGCTACGAGATCGCATACTTGACGCCATCATCTGAAGAGTGCGACAGATACGGCTGCAAGGCGGCCAACCGCTCCTCCACCGATGGATGGAACGAAGCTTGGTTCCATGGCAGATTCATCTCATCGAGTCGGGCTTGGCGCAGGAAGAGGGTTAAGTCGTGAGCAAACCCATGCTGCGCGGCGTATCGATCGGCAGCCAATTCGCGCTGGCGAATATAGCTACGCCAGAGCGGCGTAGTAGCCACAATACCTCCCGCCAACCAGTGTGATCAGCCCTAATGAGAAGATATACTGGGTAAACTGGCCGATCCGGGTAGGAACAGCGATTTCGACCCGCAGCACGATATAGCTCAGCGCGTCGAGCAGGCGCATGATGGGGTTGAGCAAACTCGTGATCACGTGCGTCAAGCGTATTGTGAATGACACCATCAGCCAACCGCCGGGGAACGTCAACCGATGCAGCGCCAGCGCGAGGCGCCCGTCGCTGGTATGGTAGTGTCCCAGTTCATGGGCGAGAATCGCAAGAAGATACGGGCTAGTGTACGTATCGCGGTGTAAGTAGAGGGTATGGCCAATCGCACTGGCATTGAGGTCAGGCTGATCGACAGCGTAGACGAAGCAAGGTGGGGTGATGCCGCGGTTCGCAAGCACGCGGAATGCTTCCGCAAGGATCGCTTGCTCAGTGATGGTTGGCGCTCGCCCGCGCACCTTCCAGCGCATAACCCGGTTGCCTCCCGGTGGCCCAACCCATGCCAGCAAGGAATAGCACGGCGGCCCCACGGCACCGATGATTGCCAAGGTGTGAACGGTACTAGCGCTGAAGAACGGCGAACTAGCCCAAATAATAGCCCAATAGCGCAACCCGACGCCGGCCATCTCAAGAGTGAGCGTCAGGCTGTAGCGTATGCCTCCCCCCATAACGCTACCCTGTCAACTTGTCCCTAGATGATGGTTGCTACCCCTGCGGCAGCATTGGCCCCCACATCAACCAACTCACCCCACGATCGGTTTGCGGCAGGTCAACAGCCGGGCGGTCACCAATCGGATACCAACGTAATGCCGTCCCGGTCTCGGTTCGTACCAATGCCACAATGCCGCTCGCATCCGGCGCCCAACGGATGAGCAACGGCGTTTCGCGAAATGGCGGGCGCAGCTTGGTAAGGGTACCGTCAGGCGATTGGCGAGTCAGGGTAAAGGTGAAACCGTCACTCACCCGCTCAACCGCGACAAAGAGCAGGTCAGAGCCGTTGAGAAATGGCGCCCGCGCAAGCACGTTAATGGCGCTGAGACGGGAAGCCTGCATCGTTTGCACGTCAACTTGCCAAACACCGGGACCTTCCGGCGGCCCAACTAACAGCAGCGCCGTCCGGTTATCGCCAAGCCATACTGCTTCGCCGCACCAACCATACATGCCGTCTGGAACACGTGGCCGGCGTAACTCCTCACTTTGTGGTTGCCAAAACACGAGTTCACAATCATCGTAGAAGGCAGCAGATGACGCTACTAACAGGGTGTCGCCTGCCGGATTCCAGAGAAACGGGGCATAACTACGAATAGAACGGCTTGGATTCAGCGGATCATCAACCGGATCATCGGCGCGCACCAGTTCAAGGTCGCCGCCGGTGGCTGGCAACCGGTACAGACCGTCGGGGAGATCGCGTACCTCGCGGTTGTTTTGGAAGCGGAGATAGATAAATTGCGCATCGGGCGACCAGCGCACGGCGCTGAGTTGATGCCCTTCCGCAAAGTACATCACCTGCGGATTGCTGCCGTCAAGCGTGGCGCGCACTAAACGATCCCCTTTCGCAGCGCCAACCACATAGACTAACCCAGCCACCGGATGGAGATCCATATCACTAATCGGCGGAATGCTCTCCAGCTCAATGCGTTCGCGGGTAAGTTGGCGGCGAGTCGCGCCATCGGACTCGATCCGCGCAATCTGGCCGCGATCAAGGACGTAGAGCTGCGCCGGTAAAAGCCGTGCGCCGGGTGTGGGCTGGATGACTTCGGGAATAGGTGATGGTGTGGGTAACGCGGGTACTGTGCTACATGAGACGAGCACGATGCTGAACAGCACACTCCAAAGTACATGTCGCATAGTGATCCTACGAGTGAAGGATGTCTGAGGCAAGGATTGTCTCACGAGTTGGGTATTGCGTAGATTTGGTAATAACCATTGTGTATAGTGGAGGCGGCCACTTCATTATTGGTATTAGACGCTTAGGCACAGCGGTTGCCACAATCGTGTTGCTCGCGAATGGGTCGCGCTCAAACATAGTATACGCTATCTTTCGCATGCGCGATAAGATCTGACTGAACTGTGACCGGATATATAATGGAGTGTGTTAACAGCGATTTTGGCGCGAGCAAGCCGTATGAACCTCCGCCAGCTTCTTTCGACATTCTGGCCGACTGACCAGCAACTCAATCAGCTCTTTGCTGACGATCGACAGCGGGTTGCGATCTTTCTCTTGCCCATTTTTGGCTTTTTCACCGTGATAGCGGGCGGATTCGTGCTCATCACTCCTTGGCTTTACCCAACACCTCAGATTCCGTTGATTGCTGCACTCATTATGACCGCCGTGTTTGGTGGGGGGGCTTGGCTTGTGCAGCGTGGCGCGATCTACCTCGCTGGTGGGATGGTCTGCAGTGTGCTTTGGCTGGTAATTACCTTGGTAGCGCTATTTTCCGGTGGTGTGCAGAGTTCGGCGGTATTACACTACATTATTGTGACGCTCTTGGCCGGGATCAGCTTTGGCCGGCGCGGTGCGATAGGAGCAATGGCAGCTACTACCGCCACGATCGGTCTGCTCTGGTTGTTGGAGGTATCCGGACATCTGCCGGTGGGATCGCTGCTTACCACCTCGCTAGCGTATGCGATAATGTTGCTGGTGATCTTACTATTGACCGGTATCATTCTGGTCATTGTTGATATTCAATTGTCAGCGGCGTTTCTAGCGGTGCAGCAGGAAATAAACGAACGGAGCCGCACTGAGCAACGCTTACGAATGGCGTTATTAGCGGCGCGCGCCGGTGCGTGGGAATGGGATGCACCTTCTCGCACAGTGCGCTGGTCGCCGGAAAACTATCCGTTGTTGGGGCTGAATCCCCAGACGGATACGCTCACGTTTCGGCGTTGGCGCGAGCAAGTGTACGCTGAAGATCGCGCTGCCTTACAAGCGGCGATTGATCGTTCGGTTCAACAGCATGCTGAGTTCGAGATTGAATTTCGGGTTGTCTTGCCTGATGGCACCCTACGTTGGCTGCGCGTCATCGGCCAACCGATAATCAACGCTGAGGGTGCGCTGCAAGGGATGTATGGGTTGCAAATGGATGTTACTGCGCGCAAGACGATGGAAGCTGAACTACGGCGCAGTGAGCTGTATTATCGCAGTCTCGTAAATGATCTACCGGCGATGGTCTGCCGCTTTCAGTCCGATGGTACGCTCACCTTCGTTAACGACCTCTATTGCCAATTGTTTCAGCGTACCCGCGATGAATTGATTGGTTTTAACTTTTACGACCTCATTCCTCCTCCCCAACGCGCGCTAGTGGCAGAGGGGATTGCCAAACTCAGCCCAACTCAGCCGGTGATTGAGCATGAGCACGAAGTGTTGCATCCCGATGGCTCGATCGGTTGGCAGCGCTGGGTTAATCGCTTGCTGCTCGATGAGCGAGGGCAACCGGTTGAGTATCAAGCATTGGGGATGGACATTACGGCACGCAAGCGGGCCGAACTTGAACGCGAGCGGTTGATCGCCGAACTCGAAGCGCGCAATGCCGAATTAGAGCAGTTTACGTACACGGTTTCACACGATTTGAAAAGCCCGTTGATCACGATTAAAGGCTTTGCTAGTTATATCGAGCGTGATCTCGCTGCCGGCAAGCTTGAACGCATCCCATCCGATTTACAACGCATCATTTCAGCGGCGGATCGGATGTACCAATTGCTCGAAGATCTCTTGCATCTATCGCGTGCAGGCCGGCAACTCAATCCGCCGGAGCGCATTGGGCTTGGGTTGCTGATTAGTGAAGCGGCAGCCGCAGTGAGCGGGAGATTGGCGGAACGCAATGTCTACTTGCATCTCCCGCCGAATTTGCCGGAAATCTACGGCGATCGCACCCGTTTGCGCGAAGTGTTTCAGAACTTGATCGATAACGCCGCCAAATTCATGGGTGATCAGCCAAACCCTCAGATCTGGATCGAAGCACGTGCTGCTGATGAGCCTCATTTTGTGCTGGTGAGTGTGCGGGATAATGGGATTGGCATCGATCCTCGCTATACCCAGCGGATTTTTGGTCTCTTTGAGCGTCTTGAGCAGCGGGTGGAAGGCACTGGCATCGGGTTGACGCTCGTGCGCCGGATTGTGGAAGCGCACGGTGGTAAAATATGGGTAGAATCAGAGGGATTGGGGAGTGGTTCAACGTTTTATCTAACGTTGCCAACGGCGTTGCAAACCTCAGCGCCTGCAGAGAGGATAAATTCTCATGAAAGCAAGCATTGAACCAGCTATCATTCTGCTCGTCGAAGATAACCCCGACCATACTGAGCTGATCATACGGACATTGAACGATCATCGGATTCCGAACCGGATCATCCATGTCACCGATGGCGAATCGGCGCTCGATTATCTTTGGCGGCGCGCGCAGTTCGCTGATCCGGCCACCAGCCCTCAACCGGATATCGTGTTGCTTGACCTGCAACTGCCGCGGCTGAGTGGCTTGGAGGTGTTGCAAGAGATTAAGACCCGCGCCGAGACGCGCCATATTCCCGTCGTGGTCGTGACCACCTCGAGCGCCGAGCGTGATTTGCAGGCTGCCTATCAACGCTATGCGAATAGCTATTTGGTCAAGCCGGTGGATTTTCAACAGTTCACGCGGATGTTGAACGATCTCGGCGATTACTGGTTAGACTGGAATCAGACGCTCGGCGATCGGTACAGTCTTGCTACACCTTAGTCGTTAACTATCATCAGCTAATCCATATCGGGGGGAGTGCTGGGGAGTGACGCTCAATTTCTTATTGGTAGAAGATGATCCAAGCCATGTTGAATTAGCGCGGCGGGCTTTCGCACAAAGTAACGTGACGCTTACGCTGGCCTCATCACTGAGTGAGGCGCGCCAGCATATAGCTGCACAGACGTTCGATCTCATCATCTGTGATCTCTTTCTCCCGGATGGGCAAGGTGATGCGTTGTTGAGCGCTACCACGGGGCCATTGTCTTTGCCGGTCGTATTGATGACCAGCCATGGCAATGAACGGATTGCGGTGGCAGCGCTGAAGGCGGGTGCGCTCGATTATCTGGTTAAAACGCCAGCAGCGTTGTTAGATTTGCCCCGGATCGCTGAGCGCGCGTTGCGTGAGCGGCGGTTATTGATCGAGCGCCACCAGGCCGAGCAGGCATTGCAACAGAGCGAGCGACTCTTTCGGGCGATGATCGAGCGGAGCAGTGATGCGATCTCGATTGTTGATCGCCACGGTCGCATTCACTACGCGAGTCCCTCGACGCGCAATCTGGTTGGCTACCCGATTGAAGGCTTCCTCGCGCAGCCGATCGATGGTTTTGCGTTAATCCACCCTGAAGATCTCGAGCGGGTGCGTCATGTGTTTGGCGAGCTGATCCAGCATGCCGGCGCATCGGCAACGATTGAGTTTCGCGTGCGCCATGCCGATGGCAGTTGGCGCTGGCTAGAGGTCACCGGTTCCAATTGGCTTGATGATCCGGCGGTGCAGGGGGTGATCGTCAACTATCGTGATATTACCGAGCGCAAGTTGATGGAGTTACGGCTGCAATACGGCATTTTGCACGATGCGCTCACCGGCTTGCCCAATCGCTTACTGCTGAGCGATCGGCTGGCACTGGCGATCAAGCGCAGCCAGCGCAACCCGAACTATCATTATGCCCTGCTGTTCCTTGACCTCGATCATTTCAAGTTTGTGAATGATAGTTTTGGCCATCCGGTCGGCGATCATCTGTTGATGGCCATCGCCTCGCGGTTGCGCTGTTGTCTGCGCGCGGTTGATACGTGCGCGCGGTTAGGCGGCGACGAGTTTGTTGTGCTGCTGGATGATGTCGAGTCGCAAGCGGCGGCGATCCGGATTACCGAGCGCATCTTGCAGCAGCTCAGCCGTCCACTTGAGTTGGAGGGCCGGCTCTTTCATTTGTCGGCTAGCATAGGCATTGTATTTGGTACGGCCGAATATCACGAGCCGGCAGAGGTGTTGCGTGATGCTGATATTGCGATGTACCGGGCAAAGGCAGCCGGTAAGTCGCGTTATGAGATCTTTCAGCCGGAAATGCGGGAAGCGGCGCAGGCTCGCTTGGCGCTCGAAAATGAATTGCGCCGGGCCGTAATGCAACAAGAGTTTCGGGTCTATTACCAGCCCATTATTGACATTCGCTCAGGCGTCTTAGTTGGATTTGAAGCATTGGTGCGATGGGCGCACCCAACCCGTGGCATCTTGTCGCCAGCGGCATTTTTGGATGTGGCCGAGGAAGCTGGGCTGAATGATGCTATTGGTTGGCAGGTACTTGAACACGTGTGCCGGCAATTGGCGGAATGGCGCAGGATGTTGCCCCACGTGGCGACCTTGTCAGTCAGTGTCAACTTGTCGGCGCGCCAGTTTATGCTGCCTGATCTCTACTCTCGGCTTGTCCGGCTGCTTGAACAATACCGGTTGCCGCCAGCCGCGCTCAAGCTCGAATTGACCGAAAGCGTCTTGATGGAGTACAGCCGTGATGCGGCGTCGGTGTTGATGCGCTTGCGCGAATATGGTATTCAGATTGCGATTGATGATTTTGGCGTGGGCTATTCGTCGTTGAGTTATCTGGTGCAATTACCGATTGACCAGATCAAGATTGATCGCAATTTTATCGTTCAACTTGAACAGGCGCAGCATTCGCAAGCCATCGTCAGCGCGATCGTGAATTTAGCCCGCAGTCTTAATCTCGAAGTGGTCGCCGAGGGTTTAGAGACCACCGGTCAAATCGAGCGTATGCGCGCGGTTGGCTGTCAGTATGGTCAAGGCTATTTGATCGGCTATCCCTTACCGGCTGAAGATGCTACGCAGGTGTTGTTGAGTAGCGATAGGCTGTTCTAACCTTAAATGTTGTCGCCATACCCTGCTGCTGCCCAAAAGCGGGGTATGGCTTGGTTGCTTCAGTATGATTCGCTAATCATTGATCATCCACTCGCACTGCCACCTAGTCAAGCGAGAAGCCGCGTGCAGTGTTGCTGGCCGATTTGGTAATCCGCACCCGAAAGTTGGCATTGCTCAGCTCGCTCGCGTTCCACGTGTGCCCCCATGAGTTGGTTGCGCCGCCGAGCAGGTAGGTCGCCTCACTCGTGGTCAGGGTTGCCGTTGGGTGCGCGCTCGTCTATGAAACACCGCCATCCCACGAGAGCTAGACATACATACGCGGGTTGCCGTTGGTGCTGTCGGCGAAGGCGTCGAGCCGCACAGTGATTCCCGTGATGGTTGTGCCAGCGGGAATGCTTAGGTTGTAGTCACAATAGATGTGGCGATCTTTGCGGTGAGACGTACACGAAGTCTGGGTTCCGGTACCGCTGTCGGTGTTAACCGCAACGCCGCCGCCATCGGCATAAGCGTTGGCCGGGTTGGTCTGGAAGCCATTGTTGTTGCCCGATCCGCTGGTGACCGGCGCGTTGGCGGTTGGGCTGAGCCAACCGGTGTTGCTGGCTGTATGGGAGTAGGGTATATATTAAAGAAGCTTTCATTTCTGACAAGTCAACGCTATCGGTGTATACTCACAGAGAGGAACGAAATGTTCGGTTGGGAGTGCTGTTTGCATGGATGCCCATTGTGCCATTGACTGGTCGCCTATCCGTCACCTCTTCCCTTTTGCTATTGGTGAATATGCGCTACCCGCCGGTGTGTTGCGCTATGTTGATGAAGGTGCTGGCACGCCGGTTGTTATGCTCCACGGCAATCCAACGTGGTCATTCTTTTACCGGCGGTTGATCACGGTCTTGCGCGGGCAACGCCGCGTCATCGCGCTGGATCATCTCGGTTGTGGCTTGTCGGATAAGCCGCAGCAGTATCACTATTGCCTCGCCAACCATATTGCCAATCTCGAACAGTTGTTGGCGTATCTTAAGCTGGGGCCGATCGATCTGGTCGTCCACGATTGGGGCGGCGCGATTGGGATGGGATGGGCTGTGCGCCATCCCGAATTAGTGCGGCGGATCGTCATTTTGAATACGGCTGCGTTCCTCTCGCCGCATATCCCGCTGCGGATTGCCGCCGGTAAGACGCCGAAGATTGGCGAGTGGGCGATTCGCCAGCTTAATGCCTTCGCCCTTGCCGCAACCGTTATGGCGGTGGCGCGACCATTGCCGCCGGAAGTGCGCGCCGGCTATCTCTGGCCATACCAGACTCCGGCTGACCGGATTGCGATTGCGCGTTTTGTGCAGGATATTCCGCTGCATCCGGCCCATCCCACATGGCCGATGGTCGATGCAATTGATCGCGACTTGGTCAGGTTACGTCATAAACCGGTGCGCATCTTGTGGGGCGGGCGCGATTGGTGTTTTGATGACCGGTTTTTGGCCGGCTGGCTGGCCCGTTTTCCGCATGCTGAAGTCACCCGGCTCGATGACGTCGGTCATTACGTGTTGGAAGATGCCTCCGCTGAGATGATTGCGCGGTTGGCGAATTGGTTATTGGAGAAACCTTATGAGCGTTGAACCGATCAACCCGCCGGTAGCCGAGCGGAAACCGGTGGTGATCCAGCTCCACGGCGATGAGATCGTCGATGAGTTTGCGTGGTTGGAGAACCGCGATGACCCGGCGGTGATTGCCTATCTTGAAGCTGAGAATGCATATGCCGAGGCGGTGATGGCCCCGGCGGCGGCGTTACGCGCGCGGCTTTACGCCGAGATGCGTGGCCGGATTAAGGAGGATGACCGGTCGGTGCCAGCGCCGCGTGGCCGCTATCGCTACTATGCGCGCACTGAGACCGGCGCGGAATATCCGTTGATGTGCCGGACGGAAGGCGACGATGGGCCGGAAGAGGTGTTACTCGATCTGAATGCGCTTGCAGCCGGGCATGCCTTTTGTCAGCTTGGCCCCTACGAGCCGTCGCCGAATCAACAATTACTCGCCTATGGTCTTGATACCACCGGTTCGATTATCTTCACACTGTTCATCAAAGATCTCGCTACCGGCGCGCTGCTCGATACGCCGATCGATCACGTTGACGATGTAGCATGGGCGGATGATCAGACCCTCTTTTATACTGTGTTCGATCATGCCCATCGCGCTTACCGCCTGTATCGCCATGTGCTGGGTACTTCTCCCAGTGAAGATGTACTGATCTACGAAGAGACCGACGAGCGGTTTAGCCTTAGTCTGCGCCGCACCCGCTCTGGCGCTTACCTATTGTTGACCTGCTTTAGCCATGGCGGCACCGAGGTGCGCTATCTGCCCACCGCTGCCCCCTTCGTTGAGTGGCGCGTCATCTACCCGCGCCGGCCCAACGTTGACTACTTTGTCGACCACCACGGCGATTATTTCTACATCCGCACCAACGATGGCGCCGAAAACTTCCGTTTGGTGCAAGCGCCGGTAGCCGATCCAAACGCAGCCGTTGTAGTGTTGCCGGGCCGCGACGACACGCTGATCGACCATCTCGACTGTTTCGCTGACTATCTGGTCGTCTATGAGCGGCGGGCCGGCTTGCGCCAGATCCGCATCAGTGCACCTGACGGCGCCGATCCGCGGTACATCGCTTTTCCTGAGCCAGTCTATACTTGTTGGCCGCAGGTGAATGATGAGTTTGGCACTAGCCGGTTGCGGCTGAACTACAGCTCACTGGTGACGCCGACCTCGGTGGTGGAATACGATATGGCGAACGGTATGTGGCAGGTTCTTAAGCAGGAAGAGATTCCTTCCGGCTACGATCCGTCGTTGTACGTCAGCGAGCGGTTAGCGGCGACGGCTCCCGATGGTGCGCAGGTGCCGATTTCGATCGTCTACCGGCGCGACCGTCCGCGCAAGGGCGGCCCGTGTTTGCTAGTGGGCTATGGCGCGTATGGCTACAGCTACGATCCCTCGTTCGACAGCAAACGGCTGAGCCTGATCGATCGTGGTTTTGCGGTGGCGATTGCCCATATCCGTGGCGGTCAAGAGCTAGGCCGGCGGTGGTACGAGCAGGGCCGTATGTTCCACAAGCCAAATACGTTCAGCGACTTTATCGCGTGCGCCGAGCATCTGATCGCCGAGGGCTACACCACGCCGCGCCAATTGGCCATCAGTGGCCGCAGCGCCGGCGGCTTGTTGATGAGCGCCGTGGTCAATGCCCGGCCCGACCTGTTTCAGGCCGTAGTGGCTGGCGTGCCATTTACCAATGTCGTGATCGCGCTGCTCAAATCCGATCTGCCGCTGACTGTCACTGAATGGGAGCAATGGGGCAATCCGGCGATCGAGGCCGAATACCGCCTGATGCGTTCCTACGATCCGTATCTAAACCTCAAACCGGGGGCGTACCCGCACATTCTGGCGACTGCCGGCTTGTACGACCTACAGGTACCCTATTGGGATCCGGCCAAGTGGGTGGCCAAGCTGCGCACGGTCAAAACGAATGACACGATGGTGCTGTTACGCACCAACTTGCAAGCCGGACACGGCGGCCATTCGGGTCGCTTCGCCCGGCTGGAAGAGTTTGCGTGGGAATATGCGTTTATCTTGACGGCGTTGGGGATAGCGGAGTAGCATCCGGTAGGTAGGTGGCAGTATGGGGTGCGAGTGAGTGTCGGGAGTGGTGTTCTGCCCCCACTCGCAAAGCAATTCCTAGCGCAGGGGTATGCTCCAGAATGCCTCTGATCGTTGGCCTGCATTCATCGCGAAAGCGGCGCTAGTTGGTTAGCTTACTCGTCAACATCGAGCAGTCTGTTAGCAAGGAGCACCCATGGCTTACTCTAGCGCGCTTGATCTGAATCGTGTGCGCACCACGCCAGTCGGCGCGAATGTCGCCCGCTATCTGCCGTGGATGGCGCAACACATTCCCGATCAAACGGCAGTGATCACCGGCGTTGGGCGCGATCGGGCCGGCAAGGTGATCTACCACCGGCAGAGCTTTGCTGGCCTGCATGCGGCCAGCGATCGCTTATCATGGGGGTTGACCGCGTATGGCATCCGCCGCGGGATGCGGGTCTTGCTAATGGTGCCGGCGGGTGGGCCATTGATTAGCTTGACCTTTGCTTTGCTGAAGGCGGGTTGTGTGCCGATCTTGATCGATCCAGCTATGGGCCGGCGCAATCTGAGTCAATGTATTGCCGAGGCAGCGCCGGAAGCTATAATCGGTGTGCCACGCGCGCATCTGCTCCGGCTGATCTTCCCCCGCGCCTGCGCGACGATCAAGCGGGCCGTGTCGGTTGGCCCGGCTCTGCCCGGCGCGCCGGCATTGCGCGAACTCGAGGTCGCGATCAAGACGCCGTTTGGGCTGGCCGAAGTCGCTGCCACCGATCCGGCGGCGATCGTCTTTACCAGCGGCAGCACCGGCACTCCGAAAGGGGTGCTCTATACCCACGGTATGTTCGAGGCGCAGATCAACACCTTGCGCGAACTGTTCGGCTTCGAACCGGGTGAAATCGAGATGCCGGCCTTCCCGCTCTTTGCCCTCTTTAACGTCGCCCTCGGCATTACCTCGGCTATCCCACCAATCGATCCCACTCGCCCTGCCCAATGCGATCCGGCGGCAGTGGTTGAATGTATTCAGGACGTAGGAGTTACTTCGACCTTTGGTTCACCGGCGATTTGGGAAAAGGTGACTGCGTACTGCCTTGAGCACGATATTCGTCTGCCGTCGCTGCGACGGGTCTTGATGGCTGGCGCGCCGGTGCCGGCCCAGCTCCACGAGCGGTTGCAGCGCATTCTGACGCCTCCTGCCGACAGCTTTACCCCGTATGGCGCTACCGAAGCTCTGCCGGTCACATCGATCAGTGGACGCGCGGTGCTGGAGGCGCGCGCCGAACAGCCTTCGCCACTGGCTGGCACCTGCATCGGCTGGCCAGTGCCCGGCGTGGAAGTGGCGATTATTCCGATCAGCGATCAGCCAATCCGGTCATGGCAAGAAATCGATCGCTTGCCGGCAGGCGTGATCGGCGAGATTTGCGTGAGCGGGCCGGCTGTAACCCGCGAATATGTGGGCCGGCCCCAAGCGACCGAGCTGGCCAAGATTGCCGATGGCGATCGTGTGTGGCACCGCATGGGTGATCTTGGCTATTTCGACGAGCACGGGCGGCTTTGGTTTTATGGCCGCAAGAGCCAGCGCGTGATCACGGCTCGCGGCCCGCTGTTTACCGAACCGGTTGAGCTGCTCTTTAACCAACACCCCGCCGTCGCTCGTTCGGCACTAGTCGGGGTGGGGCCAACCGGCGCGCAACTGCCAGTTGTGATCGTTGAACTGCGCCGCGATGCCCGTATCGCGCCGGCGCCATTGGTGGCCGAATTGCGCCAATTGGCCGCTACTACCGAGATGACGGCGGTAATTCAAGATTTCCTGATCCATCCCTCATTTCCGGTCGATATTCGCCATAATGCCAAAATCTTTCGCGAGCAATTGGCGGTTTGGGCGGCCAAGCAGTTGCACGCGCCGGGGTGAGGTGTGACGCATCTGTGTCGTGTCATTGCGAGGGGGCGCAGCCCCCGAAGCAATCTCCTGCGTAAGCGTGAGCAATGCCTGTTGGCGAACGACTGCAAGGAACATAGTGTAGATGGCAACTAACCTCTCACGGACAAGCGATCATCTCTTTGGTGTGACACCATGATTGCTCTCGTTACCGGCGGCAACGGCTTTGTTGGCCGCTACCTTGTTGAACAACTCTTGGCCCGCGGCGACCATGTGCGCGTGGTAGGGCGAGGTGAATATCCTGAGTTGCAGGCGCTTGGCGTCGAGACCTTCCGTGCCGATCTCGCGACACCCGAAGCGGCGCCGGTGTTGGCCCGCGCGATGCACGGTGTGACAACGGTCTTTCACGTCGCAGCTAAAGCTGGCCTGTGGGGCCGCTACGACGACTTCTATCAGGCGAATGTCAGCGCGACCCAGCGCGTGGTGAAAGCGGCGATCCGGGCCGGTGTGCCCAAACTAGTCTATACCTCAACGCCATCGGTGGCGATTGGGATGGAGGACATCCACGGCGCTGATGAGCAGACGCCATACCCGGCCCGCTATCTTGCGCCCTACCCGCAGACCAAAGCCATCGCTGAGCGTTATGTGCTGGCGCAGACCGAGATTGCTACTGTGGCGCTGCGTCCGCACCTGATCTGGGGGCCGCGTGATCCGCATATCTTGCCGCGCCTGCTGCGCCGCGCGCGTCGCCGCGCGCTGTTGCAAATTGGCGATGGCACGAATTTGGTTGATGTCAGCTATGTCGAAAATGTTGCCGAAGCGCATATACTCGCAGCATCAGCCCTCGGCGAGCGATCGCCGGTGCGTGGAAAGGCCTATTTTATCGGCCAAGAGCGGCCAGTCAATCTCTGGCAATTTATCGGCGAGATAGTGGCCCATGCCGGCTGTCCGCCGGTGCGCGGTCGTATTCCGACCCGCGCTGCCTACCGGCTGGCAACTGGCTTAGAGTTTCTTTACGCCACGTTGCGTCTGCCCGGTGAACCGCCGCTGACCCGGTTAATGGTACACGAGCTGAGCCATTCGCACTGGTTTAGCCATGCTGCGGCTGAACGCGATTTTGGCTATACACCGCGGATCAGCATTGAAGAGGGATTACGGCGCACATTTGCTCAGTCAACAGCGTAACAGCGTTACGGAGGGCGGCAGTTTCCCTGCCGCAAGGGATAGAAGGTACAACACGGAGGCTTGGGTGCTCTTTCGCCATGTCATGATCGAAGCGGTCAGCTATGTGCTGGCCCCCCACCGCATTACGTCCGACTGGATCGAAGATCAGATCGCTGAGACGATGGAACGGCTGCGCTTCCCACGCGGAAAGCTTGAGGCGCTATCGGGCATTCGCGAGCGCCGGTTTTGGAATGAGGGCACCCTGCCCAGTACGGTGGCGACAATGGCCGCCGAGCAGCTCTTGAGCCGAGTTAATATTGATCGCGATCGGATCGGTCTGTTGATCAACACGTCGGTGTGCCAAGATTATCTCGAACCATCAACCGCCTGTTTCGTCCATCGCAATCTCGGCCTGTCGCCGCGAGCGATCAACTACGATGTACGCAATGCCTGCCTTGGCTTTCTCAACGGCATGGCCATTGCCGGGATGATGATTGAAGCGGGTACGATTGAATATGCGCTGATTGTGGATGGTGAAGGGGCGCAAGATGCGGTGATGGCGACCATCCGCCGCTTGCGCCAGCCCGAAACCACCAAGCAAGATTTGCGCGACAATTTCGCTACCCTCACTTTGGGATCGGGCGGTGCCGCGATGTTGCTCACCCACGAGTGCCTCTCGCGCAGTGGCCATCGCTTGAATGGCGTGGTGACGATGGCGGCAACCCAATACAATCACCTCTGTCTCGGCCAACCCGATTATATGAAGACCGATGCTGGTGCGCTGATGCATGCCGGTGTCGAGTTGGCGACGGCAACGTGGCGGTTGGCGCAAGAGACGCTGCCAAACTGGAGTGATCGCCAGATTGCGCTCTATGCGCCGCATCAGGTTGGCGCGCGCCACATGGCGGCGGTGACAAAAGCCTTGGGGATCACGCCGGCTAAGCTCTTTCTCAATTTCCCCACCCTCGGCAATGTCGGCCCAGCGGCGCTGCCGATTTCACTCGCCCAAGCTGCCGAAGCTGGCCGGTTGCGGCCCGGCGATCACGTCGGGTTGTTGGGGATTGGGTCGGGTCTGAATTGTTCGATGATGAGCGTGACGTGGTAGAACCGGCGGTTACGCCGCCGGGATCGTAAACCACACCAACGTGCCGGCATTAACCTTGCTTTCGACGCCGATTGTGCCGCCATGAGCTTCGACAAGGCCTTTGGCGATCGATAAGCCAAGCCCGGCGTTGTTGCCGTTATTAGCCCGGTTGCGCGCCTGATCCGCCCGGTAAAACCGCTCGAACAGATGGGGCAGGTGTTCAGGTGCGATGCCGCAGCCAGTATCGCGCACGCCGATCCGCACCTGTTTACCGGTTACTTCGGCGCTGAGCGAGATCGTGCCGCCGGTAGGCGTGTAGCGGAGCGCATTGTCAATCAAGATCAACAAAATCTGGCGCAACCGGTCAGGATCGGCGAAGACCGTACCCTCGGTCTTGGTGAGCGCGATGGTCACTCCGTGCTCGTCGCCGAGCCGGGCCGCGTGGCGTTGAACATCGGCTAGGAAATCGCTCAATTGGATCGGCTGGCGCTGGAGCGTCAATGCCCCGCTGTCGAGCCGCGAGAGCGTCAGCAGATCATCAACCAGCCGGCGCATGTGGTCGCTTTCGCTCAGCACATCGGCCAAGAGTTCGCGCTGATCCTCGTTTTCTGCATTGCGCAGCGCGACTTCGGCGCTAGCCCGTATAAGTGTTAACGGCGCGCGCAATTCATGGCTGGCGCTCGAGATGAAGCGTAGTTGGCGCGCCCATGCCTCTTCCGCTGGCCGCAACGCTCTTCCTGATAACCACCACCCTGCCGCGCCAACGATCAACGAGCCGATCAAACCAAAGCCGAGCAACCCTGTCAGCAATTGGTTCAGCACCTGCGCTTGATCGGTCAACACACGGCCCAATTGCAGCGCCGCCGGGCCGTCGGGTCGGGTCAGCCGGTAGGTCAGCAAGCGCACCCGTTGGCCGGTAGCGGTCGTGATGGTACGCAGATCCGATCCGTTGCGCAGCGCCGAATCCAGTGCTTCTTGATGAGCGAGCATTGGTAAAGCGGCGGGATTGGGGTTGAAGAGAATGCGACCTTGCGGGTCGAGTGGTAAAACAAAGATCGAAGCGAGTTCGGCATCATACGCTGTCGGCAGTACGATAGGGACAGAGGGCGGGCTGAGGTATTCGCCATTGATCTCGATCTCGATAATCTGCCCGCTGTATGCGTCAATTTTCAGCTCACTGCCATCACGCAGCTTCACTTCATACTGCCTTGCATCTTGTTCCAATTTGATGCTCTTAATCTCGCCGCCGCGCGCCGCAAGCGCAATCTGGCGCACCTCCTCAGTCGTAAGCATACGGCTGCCGGGTGCTGAGTGTTCATTGCGAAGCATCGACCAATCGGTGTCAGCAAAGACTAAGGTTGATGGCAGCGGCGCATTGAGGGAATGAAACTCGTGCGCCATCTTGTGTTGCAGCGCCAGATCGGTGATCCGCTCGAAGTAGCGTGCGACCAGCACGTAGGCGCCGCTGCCGACCAACGCAATGATCGCGACGGCGGTCAGCGCATAGAGCAGCGTAAATTGCCAACGCAACGGTTTAAGCACGTTCTGCCTCCAGCCGGTAACCGATACCGCGCACTGTCACAATCGGGTCAGCCTCACCCGGCGCGTTGAGTTTACGCCGTAAATATGAAACGTAAACATCAACCATCTGCGGTTGCACGTCATGCTCAAACGACCAGACATAATCGAGAATCTGCTGGCGAGTGAGGGTTTGGCCGGCGTTGCGCAGCAGGTATTCTAACAAGCGCCATTCGGTTGGCGTCAGATCAAGCCGGCGTTCGCCACGCCGGGCCGTGTAGCTGCGCAGATCGAGCACAATTGTGCCAAGCCGTAATTCGTTATTGCCAAGGTTGGGGTTAAAGCGCCGACTCAGCGCCCGCACCCGTGCCAGCAGCTCTTCAAAGGCAAAGGGTTTGACCAAATAATCGTCAGCTCCACTTTCAAACCCCAACACCTTATCTTCAATCTGCCCGCGTGCGGTCAGCAAGAGCAAGGCCGTTGGCAACCGTGCTGCTCGCGCGGCCCGGCAGAGCGATGGCCCATCGCGCCCCGGCAGCATCCAGTCGATCACAGCCACATCATACGCGCCCTGCAACAGCAGATCAAGTCCCCTCTCGCCATCGTGCGCGACATCAACAGTGTAACGCTCTTCGCGCAAGACGCGCTCGACAAGGCGCGCAAGCCGTTTGTCGTCTTCCACAATCAAAATGCGCACAAGTCACTCCTTACTATGTACCAACGCGAAGGTACAAAGATATTTGAGGGTGAATGCCATCCCGCGTTCTGCAGCTACCATCCCGTTCCGCGCCGATCCGCCCCGATCCGTGCCCATCCGTCGCCTTAACCTTGCTTCTCCCACCGTCCCATCCGGTGTCCGCTTCCCACCGTACTTCGCGCAACGTGGGTTTGTTTTCGTTATACCCCAGCAACCTTGGAAAAAGATTGGAATATTTCTGCTTCATTTTAAGACTCTCTTGAGCGAGCGCTAGTACTGTTACTCACGGAAAGCAGATTGCACAACGGAGGAAACCTATGTTGAAACGAATATTCCGTCCTCGTAACGTTGCTATGGCCCTCGCCGTTCTCTTCGTTGCGATCCAAGCGGTGCCAGTGTGGGCTTGGCAAACCAATCCGCCGGTGACGGGCGACGTGGCGTGGACGACCCCTGAAGCGGCGAGTATCGCCCGCCGCGCCTGCTACGACTGCCACAGTAACGAAACGGTTTGGCCGTGGTACAGCAAGATTGCACCTGCGTCATGGCTGATTACTTACGATGTAATCAAAGGGAGAAGCGAGTTGAACTTCTCACAGCCGCTGCGAGAGCCGCATGAATTGGCCCAAGAGATTGCTGAAGTTGTGCGTAGCGGTGAAATGCCGCCCCGCCAGTATCTTTTGTTGCATCCTGAGGCCAAGCTGACGCCGCAAGAGGTTCAGGCACTTGTTGCCGGTACACCCGGTGGAGCTGGGTTACAGGTTGAGCAAGAGCGGGATGATGATTAGTTGTTCTAACATTCTGTGAACCGTCATTACAACAAACTATGGAGGTACTCAAAATGAATCGCACGATGTTTCTGATCTCGGCTGCATTGACGGCATTTGTGTTGGTTGTTATTGGAGGAGTTGTTAGTCGCTTGAGCGTTACTACGCCGACTGATCAAATGCCGACGGAAATTGTGATCGAGTCAACGCCGATTGCCGTTCCAGCGCTTGACCCCGCCACCGAAGCACAGATACGTGAGCGTGAGGCGGCTTACCAAGCAGCACTCGCTGAAGCAAACCAACGCCTCGCCGAAGCAAACCAGCGTCTCGTTATTGCGCAACAGGCTCTGAATAGTCCTGCTCCTGCGGCGCCGGCTGCCCCTGCCCTTGCGGCGCCGGCTGCCCCTAACTCTGCCCCGGCCGCTCCACCTGCGCCAACATATACGGTCTCGCCGCAGCAGGCGCAAGAAATTGCCCTCGCGAATGCTGGTGGTGCAACTCTTATCCGCGCTCCTGAATTGGTTAGCTTGCAAGGAACGCCAGCTTACGAAGTCATGTTCGATCGTGGCGCAATCTACATTGATGCTCAGACGGGTACAGTGCTAGCGAATACCATTGCTGCTCCTCCGGCGGCTCAGTCTAACCCGATAAGCCCTGATCAAGCAGTTGCTGCTGCAACAGCGTATCTTGGCGGCGGGACTGTCGTCAAAGTGGAACGGGAATATGAACATGGTGTCGATGTGTACGAAGTGAAATTTAGCGATGGTAGTGAGGTGTATGTTGATGCGTACACCGGTCAAATCGCTTACGCCAAAATCAAGAATGGCGGCGGTGACAATGATGACGACGATAAGAAGAAGGATGATTAATTAAACTTACTCGCTTGTCCCCTCACAGCCGAGCTAGTCTACCGTACAGGTGATGACAGTTATGAGCGACTAGCTCGGCCCTTTCCGAAAGCTAATTCATCTCAGCTACAAGGAGTGACACTGTTATGACCGTCGCTAAAGCCCCGCGCAAACCGAATCGATTGACTGGAGTTGACGGCTTGAAAGCTGCGATTAGTGCCACCGCTGTTGCGGTGACGATTGGTGGCTGGGGATGGTTGACCTCGCAGAATCCGGTCGAAGCAACAGTATCAACCCCATCAATTATCATTGAGTCGCCGCTTGTTGAGCGCCAACCCCTGCCAGCGTGGTTGTCACAGCCGCCTTCGATGCCGGTCTTGCCAACAGTCGCACCGCTGGATATTCCTAGTCGGGAGAATGTGGCAAATGCCTCGGCAGCGCCGGCTGTGAGTGCGCCGCCGCCTGTGCCACCTGCACCGGCCGTGAGTGTGCCTCCGCCAGCGCTACCTCCACCACCGGCGCCAACCCTGCGTGAAGTCTCCGTCCCGGCGCCAGCGTCAGCACCCGCTCCGGCTGCTCGTACACGCTCATCACGCTGAGGGGATAGTCCATGCAGCAGCTCAGTTTTCGCGCAATGGGTTCTACAATCAACATCATTATTGATAGCGATAAAGCCGCTGCATACCCTGCTCTGAATGCTGCTCGCAAGACCTTCCTGCGCTACGAGCGCATGCTTAGCCGGTTTCGCCCGCAGAGCGAACTGTCGGCGCTCAACCGCCGTGCCGGCACAGGGCCGGTGCGGGTTGGGCAAACGCTATGGTGTGCAGTGCAGCAGGCGTTGCGCGCAGCACGTGCAAGCGATGGATTAGTAACACCAGCCGTTGGCGCAGCGCTGATTGCCGCTGGGTACGACCGTGATTTTACGGCACTGGCAAGCGGGGTGGTCAGGACGAGCCAGTCGGTGCCTAGCCCTGATTGGCGCTTGATTGACTGCGATGCGCATCGACGCACGATTACGCTCCCTGCCGGTATGCGTCTTGATCTCGGTGGCAGTGCCAAGGGTTGGACGGCTGCGTTAGTGGCGCGCCGCTTGGGCCGCCGGTTTCCAACTCTGGTCGATGCCGGCGGTGATATTGCTGTGAGTGGTCCGCGTCGTAATGGCTCATCTTGGCCTATTGAAGTAGCCGATCCGTTCGCACCAGATCGAGGGATCAAGCTGCTACGTATTCGACGCGGTGGGGTGGCTACGTCTGGTATTGACTATCGACGCTGGCAACAAGGCGGTCACGTCTATCATCACCTCATCGATCCGCGCACCGGCGCACCAGCAACAACCGATCTACTCAGCGTCACAGTCATCGCGCCCAATCTGCAAGAGGCCGAGCTAGCAGCCAAAACGATCTTACTCCTCGGTACCGAAGCCGGCTTGCGCTGGCTCGATACTCGACCGCAACTGGCGGGGTTGTTGGTCGGCGTCGATGGCCGAATCATCCGTACATCGACGCTTGAACACTATTGTTGGCGAGCGGGCGGATAGCAAGTAGCGAACAGAACATCGCGCATCCCCTGTCATCGCGAGGGTGTGCAGCACCTGTAAGGGCAGGGCTTGTCCCTACTCGCACCAAAGCGATCGGTGGATGGCGCATGCTCTACCCCACCCTTTCCCGGGATCGCAGTAGCTCGGCTCTACCAACGTATGGTTGGCGCGGGAGACGATTGTGTTCACTCAGCCTCTATCCTAGGATGGCGGGCAGCTTGCCCGTAGTGGGCAATCAAGATAGTAACACGTTTGTTAGCAATAATATGTAAAAGGAGAACATCGAACAATGAACACGAATCCTGTTTCCACCGATCAACCAACTCCACAAGCGCAGCCGCCTGTACCGAAAGCGTCACGACCTGCTCCGCGTCCCGATCGTCAGTTAACCACAAATCCCGAACTTGTTGACTTACCGCCGGCAATGTCGATTAGCGCGCTGCTCACCTTGCTCATTGGTACGGCACTCGGCGCCTTTGCTGCCGTGATGGTCTTACCAACGTGGCTGCCCGGCCTGAGCGCCTCACTGCTAGGCAGCGAACCGAAAGCCTATTGGTACCTCTCGCGCAGCAGCGCCGTCGCCGCTTATGGGTTGCTCTGGTTGTCAATGGTCTTTGGTCTCCTGATGACCAATCGGATGGCGCGCCTCTGGCCGGGTGGGCCGGGAGCCTTTGATCTTCACCAACACACCAGCCTGCTCGGCTTAGCGTTTGCCATCTTCCACGCGCTCATCCTGCTTGGTGATCGCTATATTAGTGCGACGCTCGCTCAAGTGCTGATCCCGTTTGGTTACAGTGGCTATGAACCGCTATGGGTTGGGCTGGGCCAGCTTTCGCTGTATGGGATGGCGATCGTTGGTTTGAGCTTCTATATCAAGCAGTGGATCGGGCGCACAATGTGGCGGGTGATTCACTTCATCAGCTTTGCGATTTGGCTGCTCAGCCTGCTGCACGCCCTGTTTAGCGGCAGCGATACCGCTGTGCTCAGTGGCTTGTACTGGGCCAGCGGTGGGAGTGTACTCTTTTTGACGATCTACCGGATACTGGTTGCCTTCCAGCCAACCAAGCCGCGTCCGGCGCGCAATTCGGCCCCTAACGATCTCAGCGCCGCTAGCTCTTAGCTCGGGTGCAGCGCCGCAAGCTGCCAGTACGGGCAGAGCGCCGCTCTGCCCTCATCTCATTGCTTAAAACCATCCCCCCGTATGGGCACAGCGCCGCTGTGCCCATAGCCCCTCTGAGAAACAAATCACAACCCAACTTTACCTGCCTTGCGCTTGCTTCACCAAGTTGCAGCGGCTACACTAACTCCATGGTTGCGCGAAGAGGCACAATCAACGCAAAGGAGTGCGCAATGACGACGCTCGAACAAATGCAAACCGGCGTTGGTGTTCTGAGTCCGGCTGAGCTGTATGCTGAGCTGCTGGCCGAACAACCACTGTTCATTCTCGATGTGCGCAATGAGGTCGAGTTTGCGCGCAATCGGGTGCGCGGTCGCCAGCCTATTCCGACGCTCAACATTCCCTACTTTGAGTTTATCGAGGACGAAGAGAGTGCAATTGCCCGTGTGCCGTCCGATCAGTTGATTACGGTCATCTGCGCTAAGGAAGGCTCCTCGCAATACGTTGCTGAACTGCTAGCTGAACACGGCATGAATGCCCGCTACCTGATCGGTGGCTTCCGCGCTTGGCTCGATTTTCATGCCATTCACGAACTGGTGAACGCTAGTTGGGGGAAGATCGTGCAGATCACGCGCCCCGCTCGCGGTGATCTGAGCTACGTGATCATCAGCGCTGGTGAAGCGGCAGTCATCGATCCCGGTCTCCATATCCATCTCTACCAAGAAGTGGCAGCGGCAGCGCAAGCCGATGTGACGCGCGTGCTGCTCACCCATCTCTCGGCTGGAAAGTTGTCCGGCGGAGCGCTGCTCGCCAATACGCGCCATACCTTGCTCTATCTGCATCCGTATGATGCATTGCATCCGCGCACCCTGCTGCCGGCTCATTTTGACTACATGCCGTTGCTTGGCGGTGAGCGACTGCCGGTTGGCCATCTGCTGATCGAAGCGCACTGGTTCCCCGGCCACACCCCCGGCCACCTCGTGTACCGCGTGATCTCGCCGGCTGGCGATCGGTTCCTGTTGACCGGCGATGCCCTGCTGCTGGCCGGTTGCGGTCGCACCGATCTGGGTGGTCATCCAGCAGCGTGGACTGACCTCCTCTTCCGCAGTCTGCACACTACGTTACCTGCACTGATCACCGATGAGACCTTGATTATGCCCTCTTCAAGCATAGGCTTGGCCGAAGCACGCGCTGATGGCATCGTCGCCGCGCTGTTTGCGAGCATCCGGGCAACGAATCCGGCGTTGCGGGCTAGCACTCCTGCCGAGCTGCTGCCGCTGGTTCAAGGCAAATCAACCGATTTGCCTGTCGCAATTGACACCATGTTGTACGCGAATCTCGGTTTGCGGCAGCTCAATGACGACGAGATTCATGAATTGGAAACCGAACCGTCGCATTGCGTTTTGGCGCGGTGAATGGAGGTTCGTTTCATTCACCATCAGGGCGGGGTAGTTGTGCCAATGCCTGTTGTACGATTGCCACAGATCAGCTATACTCTACTTCACTGAGTGGACTAGCTTTCATGTGGCGGAGGTGTCATGAATCGGACATTGACCACAACCGAGACGCTGGCGCAGGCAGTCTTGCCGCGCCGAGGATGGCTGGCCTATCCGTTAGTTGCCGACACGTTATTAGTGGTGTTAGGCAGTCTATTTGTGGCGCTTAGCGCGCAAATCCGCATTTCGCTGATGCCCTTCTCACCGGTGCCGATTACCGGGCAAACGTTGGGGGTATTGTTGGTTGGCAGTCTACTCGGCCCGCGCTTGGGTTTGGCGGCATTGCTGCTCTACCTGCTTGAAGGCGCGATCGGGTTGCCCTTCTTCGCTGGCGGCTCAGCCGGCTATACGCACCTGTTCGGCGCAACTGGCGGCTATCTGATCTCGTTCCCGATCGCGGCGGCATTGACCGGCTGGCTGGCGGCGCGGGGTTGGGATCGCCGCTTCCTCACAACCGTTGCTTCGATGGCGCTGGCGACGCTCGTCATTTATCTGATCGGCGCAACGTGGCTAGCGTTCTTTATCGGGCCGGTGAATGCGATCGTGAAAGGCGTCTTGCCCTTCCTGCTCGGTGATGCGATCAAGATCGCGCTGGCTGCGGTGGCGTTACCGGGTGGTTGGCAGGCGCTGAAGTGGTTCCGTGAGCGGCCTTAAGTATTAATTTCGTTGATACTACCCTTGTCATCATAAAGTCTGGGGCGGGCCTCGTGCCGCTGTTGGGGCGGGCCTCGTGCCCGGCCCGTCGCGGGTTGGGGCGGGCCTCGTGCCCGGCCCGTCGCTGGGTGGGGCGGGCCT
>NZ_CALLJH010000050.1:0-45955 GCF_938091255.1 uncultured Chloroflexus sp. | reverse complement strand
GGGCGATTAAGGATGAGTGGCCGCGCGCCGAGGCGCTGGAGGCGCTGGCGCCGCACCTGCCGGCGGGATTGCTGGGGGAGGCGTTGGCGGCGGCGCGGGCAATTGAGGTGGAGAGGTTGCGTGCCTTGGCGCTAAAGGCGCTGGCGCCGCACCTGCCGGAGGGATTGCTGGGGGAGGCGTTGGCGGCGGCGCGGGCGAGTGAGGATGCTGAAGAGCGCGCCGAGGCGCTGGGGGCGCTGGCGCCGCACCTCATCGAACTGCCCCGTGCCCGGCTCTATGAGATCTGGGCTGAGACGCTGCCAATCTTGGCGCAGCGTCGCCGCCACGATCTGCTCGTCGATCTGCGCGAACTGACGCCGGTCATCGCGGCGTTGGGCGGTGAGAAGGCAGTGGCAGATGTGGCCCGCGCCATTGCCGATGTGGGGCGGTGGTGGCCGTGAGCGCTGTCGAATATTAGGTTGGTGAGTGGGGTCGAAACAGGGTTTCGTTACGCCATCCCAAACCCTTCCCCAATCACCTCGTCAACCTCGCCGACAATCACGAACGCAGCCGGGTCAGCAGTGGCAATAATGTTCTTGAGCGTTCCAATTTCGGTGCGGGCGACAACACACAACAGTACGGCTCGGCTGGCACCGGTATAGCCGCCAATGCCTTCGAGTTGGGTGATACCCCGTCCTAAGCGGGTAAGGACTGCTTGTCGGATGGGGTCTGGGGTTGAGGTGATGATTAGCGCCTGTCGTGCGCCCTTGCCGGCCGCCAATACGGTGTCGATGGTGCGGCTAGCGGTAAATGCCACCAACAGTGCATAGAGTATCTTTTCAGGCCCGTAGCTAAATAAGGCAGCGGTAAAGACGAGTGTGTCGAACCCGAGCAGGCTGCGGCCCGGTTGAATGCTAAAACGCCGTTCGATTAAGCGCGCCAGAATATCGCTTCCACCGGTCGTACCGCGAGCGCGCAGGACTAACCCAATCCCTAGTCCGTCGATGAGACCGCCGTAGAGGCTATATAGCAAGGGATCGTTAGTGATGGAGCGAGCGAAGGGGGCAAGGCCGTCAATGGCGAGTGACATCACGACGACTGTGTAGAGTGTGCGCGCGCCGAACACGGCTCCGCCGAGGTAACGCCAGCCGGCAATGAGTAAGGGTACATTCAAGATGAGGACCACTATACCGACTGGTGTACCAAGAAATGTGTTGAGGAGCTGGGCAACGCCGGTGATGCCACCGGTCACAACTTGATTGGGCACAAGAAAGAAGCGGACAGCAGTCGCACTGAGCAGCGCACCGATGGTAAGGAGGGCGTAGTCGTACAACGTTCTGGCAATGCGTCGCCAGCGCAATGCAGCGGTCATTGAAACACTCCTTGTTAACGCAAAGACGCAAAGGCGCTGGGAACGTTAAACGCAAAGACGCGAAGGCGTAAGGAAGTGGAAGACAAGGGATAAGCGTGCAATCACTCCCTCTCACAATCCTTCGTGTCCTTCGCGTGCTTTGCGCCTTTGCGATAACCCCTTCGTGTCCTTCGCGTTTACAACCCCGCAGCGCGGCGTAGTTCCTCAACTCGGTTGGTACGCTCCCAAGGCAAGTCAATGTCGGTGCGGCCAAAATGACCGCCGGCGGCCGTTTTGCGATAGATCGGGCGGCGCAGGTCAAGGTCGCGGATAATCGCGCCGGGCCGCAAGTCGAACACTTCGTTGACTGCCTTGAGAATCACCTCGTCGGGCACTGCGCCGGTGCCAAACGTTTCGACGCTGAGCGAGAGCGGGCGCGCCACGCCAATGGCGTAGCTAACCTGCAATTCAACCCGGCGGGCAAGGCCGGCGGCGACGATATTCTTGGCGACCCAGCGGCAGGCGTAGGCGGCACTACGGTCAACTTTCGATGGGTCTTTGCCGCTGAACGCACCACCACCGTGGCGGGCAACACCGCCGTAAGTGTCAACGATGATTTTGCGACCGGTGAGGCCACTGTCGCCCATGGGGCCGCCGATTACGAAGCGACCGGTTGGGTTGATAAAGATTTTGGTCTGTGAGTCGAGCCACGCTTCTGGGACTTCGGTTTTGATCACGTGCTCGATCAGATCAGCTCGAATCTGCTCTTGGGTAATTTCAGGCGCGTGCTGGCTGCTGATCAGGACGGTATCGACGCGCACCGGTTTGCCGAAACTGTATTCAACCGTGACTTGCGATTTGGCGTCGGGGCGCAGGTAGGGCAGGGTGCCGTCTTTCCGCACGCGCTCGAGTCGGCGGATGAGCCGGTGCGCGAGGGCAATGCTCGCCGGCATCAGTTCAGGCGTTTCGTCGCAGGCAAAGCCGAACATCATGCCCTGATCGCCAGCGCCCACCGCTTCCACGTCGTCTTGCATGGCGCCAATCTTGGCTTCTAACGCCTTATCTACACCAAGAGCAATATCGGGCGATTGGCCATGGATAGCGACCATCACGCCGCAGGTGTCGGCATCGAAGCCGTATTCGGCATTGGTGTAACCAATCTCTTTCACCGTGCGGCGCACGATCTCTTCGATTGGGATGTAGCCGCGCTCGTAGGTCACTTCACCCAACACGACGATTAACCCAGTGGTGGTGGCCGTCTCGACCGCAACCCGTGCTTTTGGATCATGGCTGAGGAAAGCATCGAGGATGGCATCGCTGATCTGGTCGCACATCTTGTCGGGGTGCCCCTCGCTCACGCTTTCGCTGGTGAAGTAGAAGCGTGGCGAGTTCATGAAGGTGTTTGCCATAGTCAACCTCTGCTACTGTACAAATCCTCACGATTTGTGTTGGTCGGCACCGCACCGGCACGGGCCGACCGGTCGGATGCGGGCGCACGACCGTGGGTAGGGCGCACGGTCGTGTACTCCTACTAGGTTCCTTCTTGCCACGAATTCAGGTACGCCTCTTGTTCGGCGGTCAAGGTGTCAATCGTGATCCCCATTGCCGCCAATTTCAACGCTGCAATTTCGCGATCCAGCTCTTTGGGCAATGCATGTACGCCTACCGGTAGTTTGCCTTGGTTGCGCAGTAAGAACTCGCTGGCTAAGGCTTGATTGGCGAAGCTCATATCCATCACCGCACTTGGATGCCCCTCGGCGCTCGCTAGGTTGATCAAGCGGCCTTCGCCAAGCAGATTGATCGCTCGCCCGTCGCGCAAAATGTACTGATCAACAAAAGCGCGGGGCTGACGCTTCTCAACGCTCATCGCTTCGAGGGCCGGGATGTTGATTTCGACGTTAAAGTGGCCGCTGTTCGCGATCACGCAGCCGTCTTTCATCACGGCAAAGGCGTTGCTGTCGATCACGTGCTTGTTGCCGGTGGCAGTGACGATGAAATCAGCCACTGCTGCTGCCTGCTCCATTGGCATGACCCGGAAGCCGTCCATCACCGCTTCGAGCGCCTTCACCGGGTCGATTTCGGTGACGATCACGTTTGCGCCGAGGCCACGCGCACGTTCGGCAATACCACGCGAGCACCAGCCGTAGCCAGCGACCACGAACGTTTTGCCGGCAAGCAGGATGTTGGTAGCGCGGATGATGCCGTCAAGGGTGCTTTGCCCGGTGCCGTAGCGGTTGTCGAACATGTGCTTGGTATCACTGTCGTTGACCGCAATCACCGGGAAGGGCAACACGCCCTGCTTGGCCATTGCCTTGAGCCGGATGACGCCGGTAGTCGTCTCTTCGGTGCTGCCGACCATGTGCGGGATCAGGTCGGGCCGATCTTTCAGCACACCGGTCACCAAATCGGCGCCGTCGTCCATCGTCAGTTGCGGATTGTGGTCGAGCGCGGCGCGGATATGGCTGTAGTAGACCTCGTTGCTCTCACCTTTGATGGCAAAGACTGGAATCTCTTCATAGGCAACCAGCGCTGCGGCAACGTCATCTTGGGTGCTCAGCGGATTTGAAGCAACGAGCACAATATCGGCGCCGCCGGCGGCCAGTGTGCGCATCAGATTGGCGGTCTCGGTGGTGACGTGCAGACAGGCGCTAATGCGCAGGCCAGCCAATGGTCGCTCGCGGGCAAAGCGCTCGCGGATCAAGCGCAGCACCGGCATCTCTTTCTCGGCCCACTCGATGCGCTTGCGGCCCTGTTCAGCGAGGCTGAGGTCTTTTACGTCGTAACTGGCAGTCATACGGTGTAATCGCTCCTTTGCTAGGATGTCGTGAGCGTTCCTACCGGCCACTCCGGTACGAACGCTGATGCACGAATAACGGAATGGGTTGCTGTGTGGGCGCTGGTAAACAGCGCCTCCATCGCGGCGAGATTGTCGAGTGACTCGGTGAGCGGCATGGCGCCGATAGCGGGAATGGGTTCACCGGCGGCAGCGAGCCGCGCGAAGCCTTCCGCCTCCAACTGAAAGTGGTCGGCAGGCGGAATGGTGATTGTTTCGACAGTAACGTGGCGACCGCCACGGGCCACAGCGATGCTCGTCGCCTGTTCGGAGGTCGGGTTAAACGGACGTTCAAGATGGATCCAGCCAGCGTCGCCAATAATCTCAACCCGCTGGTTCCACGCGCTGCGGAAGCTGCACGTGATAGTGGCATGGCGATCACCATCAAAGCGCAGCAGACCGCTGAGACTGAAATCGATAGGCGCACCGTTGACAAAGGCGCTCGCTGTGCGTGGTTGTGAACCGAAGACCATACGGGCATAGCTCAGCGGGTAGCAGCCGATGTCGTAAAGCGCACCGCCGCCTAAGTCGGCATTGAGCCGAATATTTGTTGTATCGTCGAGCAGGAAGCCAAAACTGCCACGTACCTGCTGTACCTCGCCGATAACGCCATCAGCCAACAAGCGTTGCACGGTGATCGTCTGGGGATGGAAGCGGTACATAAACCCTTCCATCAACAGCCGTCGATTAGCCTGCGCCGCAGCCACCATCGCCAACCCATCGGCCAGCGTCGTCGCCATTGGCTTTTCGCAGAGCACGTGCTTACCGGCCTGCAACGCCGCAATTGACCATTCGGCGTGCAGGCTATTGGGCAACGCAAGATAGACTGCCTCAACTTCCGGATCGGCTAGCAGCGCGGTGTAATTGCTATACGCGCGCGGAATGCCGAAGTCGGCGGCGAACGCCGTGGCGCGCTCGCCATCGCGGGCCGCAATTGCCACCACCTGTTCAGTCGCTGAAGCAGTAAGCGCGCCGGCAAAGCGGCGGGCAATCCGGCCAGCGCTAAGAATGCCCCACTTCATGCCGCCTCCTGCAGCGAGAAGACGTCGAGCGGCAAATCGTGGCCAAACGCAGCGCGGTACCGGTTGGCAAACTGGCTCAGTGTAAAGCGATGCTCTTGGCAACCGCGCTCTTCAATCGCGTAGGCAGCGCAGAGCGCGGCAATCCGGCCGGTCATTTCCAGCGGCAAGCCGCGTGCCAACCCAAACGCAATCCCGGCCAAATACGCATCACCGGCGCCGGTCGGATCGCGTACCTCGGTAACGGGGGCGATTGGAATCTGGGCAGCGAGTTGACCATCAACATAGATCTGCGAACCATCAACTCCGCGTGTTACCACCGTAATCGGCGCTTGGCCGATCAATTCGGGTTCGCTAATCCCAAGGCACTTCGCCATCATGCCAAACTCATAGTCGTTACTAATCAACACTCGCGCCCCTTTCAAGCCAACTTCCAGCAAGTCAGGGTCAAGGCGGGGCGTCTGCTTGCCCGGATCGAAAATATAGGGCACCCCCATCTGCTGGCATTCGCGGGCGAACCGGCGCATCGCGTCGGGGTTGGTCGGTGAAATCAGCACCAAATCATCAGCCGTCAAGCCGCGGTCCAAGAGGGAATTGTGGTGATCGTGTCCCATAGCGCCAGCGTAGAACGCGACAATCTGATTATTGGCCTGATCGGTATTAATAAAGCAAGAGGAGGTAAACTCGTGCTCGATGATCGTAATCCCGCTCGTGTCTACGCCTCGATCTTCAAGCCACTCGCGATAGGCGCCGAAATCGTGGCCGGCGGCGCCGACGATGAGTGGTCGTTCGCCGAGCAGCGCCAAATTATAGGCAATATTCCCGGCGACGCCGCCGCGCAACTTGCGCATCGAGTCGACCAAAAAACTGACCGAGATAATATGCGCTTTGTCGCTCAGCATAAAATCCTTAAAGTAGCCGGGAAAATCCATAATGTAATCGAAGGCAAGCGAGCCGGTGACCACGATCTTCACGGTACGTACTCCTCTACATACCCCGCGATGAGCGGGAGACCAATGTTATATCTCGGTAAAACCAACCGCTTGTTGGACTAACTGCGCCGTCTCGGCGCAGAGCTGTAAGGCTTGTTCGGCTTGGGCCGGGTTAAGGTAGGCTAGGCTACCAGTGAACGAAATAAACGATTGGCGCTGCACCACTGCCGTATCAACGCCGGTGGTTGCGGCGATCTGCCGCATCGCCTGCAACGTCTGATCGCGCAGCTCGCTACTCTGCGCGTTGGCGAGCAGGCGCGCTTCCGCCGGCACCACGCCCCAAGCCATGCATCCGCCATCGGCAAGAAATTCGGCGAGCGGCGTCGCGGCAGCCAGCAGCGGTTGCAGGTGGTCAGCTAGATGACAGCCGATCACATCAACCGGCAGATGCAACACCTCTGCCCACTGCACCCCGCCGCTCAGAAAGAGACCGCGGCGGCTCGGCAGATCGGCCAGCAACCGGTTGAGCAGATCGAGTCCATCCTCCCACGTGAGCGGGCAGAGCGGCGTTGACAGCGCATCGAGGAACGGCTCTTCGATCATGGCCAGCCGACGCAGGGCATAACCCTGCACCTGTTCGTGCTGCCATGCGACGCGCAAGCTGCACAGATAGAGCAGTAGCTCGCGCCATTCCGGTTCGTAGGCCAGTGGCCGGTCGTGGTTATCAGTCAGCGCCAAGCTGAGACTCACCGGGCCGATCGTTTCGTATTTAAGCAACAGCGGTTGCCGTTCTTCGGTATTGAGCCGGCGCAAGACTTCTTCCAGCACTGTTACTGCCGGGCCGCTCAGTGCAGCAAACTGAGCATCGCCGCGAAGGTAGGCGAGGCCGACTTGCGCGGCATCACGTTCGAGGGTTTCGTGCTCAACCGCTAGCCGGTCGCGTTCAACATCGATCTGCACGCCGGGCAACCCCTGCGCCGCCAGCGCAAACGGTGTCTCGGCCAGCGTGCGCGGCGGCGGCAACGGCCATGCCGGCGTTTGCGGCAGATACTGGCAGATCAACTGGGCAACCATTGCCGGATTGTTATGCGGCAACCCGCCGCGCAGCAGGGGCCGGCAAGCCGGTTGAAATGCGCCAAAGCCACTCATGATCCGCTCGCAAGGTGTCGGAGAGCATCGATGAACGGTGGCTGCACCACGCCGCGTTCAGTAATAATGGCCGTTACTAGCTCGTGCGGTGTTACGTCGAACGCTGGATGGGCAGCCTGAACGCCGTGCGGTGCAATGGCGACGCCGGCAATATGGGTTACTTCGGCGGGATCGCGCTCCTCAATCGGTATCTCAGCGCCGCTGGCGGTAGCGAGGTCAATCGTGGAGGAGGGGGCGGCGACGTAAAAGGGGATGTTGTGATAACGAGCCAAGACGGCTAACCCGTAGGTGCCAATCTTGTTAGCAACATCGCCATTGGCGGCGATGCGGTCAGCGCCGACGATCACGCAATCAACGAGGCCGCGTTGCATCATGAAAGCAGCCATATTGTCGGTAATCAAGGTTTGCGAAATGCCGGCCTGCAACAGTTCCCACGCCGTCAGGCGCGCACCTTGCAAGAAGGGGCGGGTCTCATCAACAAAGACGTGGATCGGGCGGCCTTGGGCGAAGGCAGTGCGGATCGGCGCCAGCGCGGTGCCGTAGCCGGCAGTGGCGAGGCCACCGGCGTTGCAGTGGGTGAGCACGTGGCCACGAGGTGGGATCAGCGGCGCACCGTGATCACCGATGGCGTGGCACATCGCGAGGTCTTCGGCGTAAATAGCTTCAGCTTCAGCGAGTAGCGCCGCCTTGATCGCGTCTGCTCCTTCTGCCGCAACCGCCTCGGCCCGGCGCAGCATGCGCGTCGTTGCCCATGCCAAGTTCACTGCGGTCGGGCGTTGAGCGTCGAGGGTTGCCTTCGCTTGCTGCAGCTCGGTGAGCAGCGCCTCTGGAGTAGCAGCCCTGCTCTGGCGGGCAACCAATGCCATCCCGTAGGCAGCAGTGCAACCGATCGCCGGCGCGCCGCGCACTTGCATGCTGCGAATCGCATGGGCGACGTGGGCTAACTCGGTGCAATGCACCACTTCAAACGTGTGCGGCAGCTTGCGCTGGTCGATCAGGCGAACGGTATCATCTTCCCACCAGACAGTGCGGAGTTCCATAGGCGTTGCAATAAGATGGAGCCACTCGCGCGGCGAGAGGCTCCGATAATCACGTCGTTCCTCTCATCTTCCGGCCAATGTTGTCCATTGCCGCTGGATTTGGCACCTTCCCTGACGGGGGTTGCCGGGCGTCATCGGGCCAGTCCCTCAGCCCATCTCGATGAGCATCTGAAGTTCGCCGACGCACCATGGCGCAAGCGAACGTTGTGCGCGATTATAACACGATTGTGAGGCTGCGGCAAATAGCTGTGTCAAGCGAGAAATTGCTTGCCTATGACCCTCTTTTGCTGAGCAGTGGTTGGTATGCAGAGGCATTGTGCGCTAGCGCGATGCTATCACACAAAGTGAGCGAATACTTTATTCCCTACCATCCGCCCACGCTCGGTCAACCGTACCCGCTCGCTCTCGATTGTGATCAACCCCTGTGCGCTTAGGTCGGCCAGTGTCGTACCATAGATGTCGGTTAACGCTTGACCAACCCGGGCCGCGAAGTGGCTGAAGCTGACACCGATATCGAGCCGCAACCCCATGAACATCGTCTCAGCAGCGAGATCGGCCTTGGTGAGCGGGATGGTCTCGGCGATTGGGCGGCGTCCGGCCTGTACCGCAGCGAGGTAACCATCGATCGGGCGCAGATTGGCGTACCGTTGTGGGAAGACGTGACCGTGCGCGCCAGCGCCGGCGGCGAGGTAGTCGCTGTTGAGCCAGTAGGCGAGATTGTGCTGGCAGGCCAGTGTGGGTGGGGCATCAGGTCGGTCAGCGGGGTGGGAACGAACCCAATTTGAAATCTCGTAGTGACGGTAGCCCGCGTTGCCAAGCAGCTCCATCGCTAACTCGTACATCGCGCCGGTCAGATCGTCATCAGGTACGCGCAAGCGCCCCGCCGTTACTTGCGCATAGAGCGGCGTGCTCTCTTCCAGAATCAGCGAGTAGAGTGCGAAGTGATCGACATCCCACGTTATCACCTCTTGCAAGGTGGCCCGCCATTCAGCCAAGTCTTGTCCGGGCAGGCCAAAGATAAAGTCAAGGTTGATCGACTCAAATCCCACTCGCCGAGCATCTTCATAGCTAGCGCGTGCCTCAGCAGCGGTGTGGATGCGTCCGAGCATGCGCAAGGTTGGATCGTGCAGACTTTGCACGCCCATGCTCAGCCGGTTGATGCCCAGCACGCGCAGATCGCGCAGGTAATCGCGCCCCAACACCGTGCCGGGGTTGGCTTCGAGCGAGATTTCGGCCTGCTCTAAGGGCACAATTGCTGCTGCCGCCTGCAAGATGCGCTCGATCTGGGCCGGTGTGAGCATACTCGGTGTGCCGCCGCCGAAGAAGATGCTCGGTCGTAACGCCGCTGCTTCAGCAGAGATCGGCAATGGTGGGAGATACTCGCGCAGCATGGCTAGCTCGGCGCAGAGCGCATCAACATACGCCGCAATCCGATGCTCTAGGTTGGCGTAGGTGTTAAAATCGCAGTACGAGCAGCGACGATGGCAAAATGGAATATGAAGGTAAAGATGGCGCATGTGGTGATGTTCTCGGTGAGTATATTACCCGATCAGAATCTGCTCTTCTGGATAGATCACGTGTTGCGGCGACGTATTTGGTCGAGCGATGGCGCTGATGATCGTAAGAGCGCCTAATCTGCCCCAAAACATCACCGCAATGATCACCAACTGACCGATGGGATTAAGTTCGTCAGTCAATCCCAATGATAGCCCACACGTGGCAAAAGCTGACACAACTTCAAAGACGGCACGGTCGAGCGTGGTATCGTGGGTTGTCACAATGAGCCACGTGGCGAGCAGCACGACAAAGAGCGAAATCGTCAACACTGCAGCCGCACGCCGCACCATACCGGTCGCGAGACTACGTCCACTAAACTGCGCAGTGGGTAGGCCACGGGCATAGCTCCAGAGCGAAATAGAGAGCACAGCAAAGGTGCCGGTCGTAATGCCGCCGCCCATCGAGGCGGGCGCACAGCCAATGAACATCAGCGTGATCAACAGCAGTTGACTGCCCGGCGTCAGTTCCTCAAAATTGGCAATGCCAGAAAAGCCAGCCGTGCGAGCTGAAATTGATTGGAAGGTCGTGACAATGATTTGGCGAGCGAGGGGTTCGTTGTGCAGAGCACCATCGGTATCAAACCCTTCGCTGAGCCAGAGACCAACTGACCCACCAACGACGAGGATCGTGACTACGAGCAGGGTAATACGGGTATGCAATGAGAATTTGTGTCCTTGGAAATACGAAGTCAAATCGGCGACTACTGGAATACCGAGACCACCTAAAAAGATCAAAGCCCCCATCACAAAGAGGGTCACACTATCGCGGGGGAGGCCATCTGCAAAGCCGGGAGTGCCGATGAAGAGATCAAAGCCGGCGTTACAAAATGCCGAGACCGAATGAAACAGTGCATAAAACAGCGCCTGCCCTTCACTGAGGCGCGGATCGGTACGCCAGTGCAAATACAACATCGCCGCGCCAATGGCCTCGATCGTGATGACGGTAATCAGCACCCGTTTCGTAAGGCTTAAAATTGCTGCTGGCGAAAGAAGACCGAGCGAATCGCTCAGCGCCAGCCGGTCGGTAAAGCTGATCCGCCGGCCAAGGAGACGAAAAATAATCACGGCGACGACCATAAAGCCGACACCGCCGATTTGGATCAGCAGCATCAGCAGAATCTGCCCGATGAATGAAAGGTCTTGTACCGGTGTAATAATCGATAAGCCGGTGACGCTCAGCGCAGAGGTGGCCGTGAAGAGCGCCTCCATGAAGGATAATGGTCGGGTACTGCTGAGCGGTATTAAGAGCAACCCGGTGCCGATTGCTATCGACAGAGCTAAACCGCCGACGAGTCTGAGTGGCGGCGGGATGGGTCTGCGCCGTAAGCGGTTAAGGGAACGGCTAGTAGGAAGTGAGATCATGACGATAAATCGCAGAACGTACTGATATTCGCATCAGAGCCGATAATGAGCATCCGGTCGTCACGGCGAAAGACATAGTCTGGCGGTGGGGTGACGAGCATTTTGTTGTCGCTTTGCTTCACTGCCAAGACATTGATCCCGTAGCGCCGGCGCAACCCGCTTTGCATCAACGTTTGCCCCACCAGCGGCGCTGGCACTTTGACTTCTGCTACGCTGAAGCCGTGTCCAAGGTTTAGGTGTTCAAGCAGGTGCGGTTCCGAAAGTTGCCACGCCAGCCGGGCGCCGGCTTCGTGTTCAGGTAACACAACCATATCGGCACCGACTCTGGTCAAGATATACTGTTGGCGTTCATTAAGCGCCTTGCACACGACACGCTTAACCCCTAGTTGTTTCAGGGCGACGGTGGTCATCAAGTTGGCTTCAAATTGCGACCCGATCGCGACCACAACTGTGTCGAAGGACAAAATATCAACCGCCCGCAGTGCATCTTCGTTGGTCGAATCGAGCGCAACGACCTGTGTCATGCGGTCAGCTAATTGTTGGACGATGTTTGGATCGCGATCGATGCCTAACACGGTGTGGCCGCGTTCGATCAAGTTCAGGGCAACGCTGCGTCCGAATCGACCAAGACCAATCACGGCGAATTCGAGCTGGCTTGGCTTGCGCGCCATGCGACTCCCCTCCTTCGACGGCTGTTAGGTATGTTGTCTGCATTGTACCGCAGATTAAGGAGCGACTAGGTGTATGGCTCCTCTCCACCCTCCCTCTCCCTACGGGGGCGAGGGGCGGTGCGCTGCGGACTGGTACTCCCCGGTCGCGCGAAATGTATTCCGCCCACTTTCCCAGTCAAGCGACCCTGCCCCTCCCTCCCGCCCTCTCCCCACGGGGGCGAGGGGGCGGTTTGTCATTACGAGGAGTGTAACCCCTGAATCAATCTCCTCCTCAACACGCAGATGGCCCCTCACCTCAGTGGCAAGAGAGAAAGAGAACGCCCCATCCAAAGTCCCGCAGGGTCTGCTGTACCCCATATTCGGACTTGGTACTTGACAACCGCTCGCTTCTTTGTTAGTTTTAGGATAGACTAAAAATGTTTTTTGAACAGGTTCATATGCATCTTCGGCTTGGCTTAATCATAACGCTCACCATACTCTCACTCGCAAGTTGCGCCACGCCGGTCAGTGACGGGCGCATCCGAGTGGTTGCAACCACCGGCCCCATCAGCGATATCGTGCAGGCAATTGCCGGTGAGCGGGTTACGCTGCGCACGATGCTCGGCCCCGGCATCGATCCACACACCTACATTGCTACTGAGAGCGATCTATTTGCACTGCAAGAAGCTGCTCTCATTCTTTACAACGGTCTGCATCTCGAAGCCAACCTTGCCCGTGTGTTCGAGGGGATCAAACGCAGCGGGCGGATTCCCGTCATCGCCGTTGCAGAAGCGATACCGGAAGGATTGCTCTTGGCTTGGCAAGACGGTGACAAAGCCTATGACCCACACGTTTGGCACGATCCGCAACGGTGGCGCTACGCGGTGGAAGCAGTACGCGATGCACTAATTGCGGTTGATCCAGCCGGGAGTGCTCTATACTGGCAGCGCAGTGAGCAGTATCTGGCCGATCTTCAGGCGCTTGATACCGAGTTGCGCATCATGGCCGAGCGTATTCCACTCGAGCAACGCATCCTAGTAACGGCGCACGATGCGTTCCAATACTTCGGTCACGCCTACGGCTTCCGGGTCGAAGCGGTGCAAGGCATCAGTACCGCCGCTGAGGCTAGCGCCGCCGATATTCGTGCGCTTACCGAATTGGTGGTTACGCACCGAGTTCCAGCGATCTTCGTCGAAACCAGCGTCTCGTCGCGCACCATCGAGGCAGTGCAGAGTGCAGCGCGCGCTGTCGGCCACGAAGTGCGTATCGGCGGTGAACTCTATTCCGATTCACTTGGTGATCCCGATGGGCCGGCAGGCACGTACTTTGGAATGATGCTTCACAATATGCAGACGATCGTCACTGCGTTGGCTCCGGCCGACACATAGGAACTAGAGCGATGAGGTGATGCTATGCATCCAGCGGTTGAAATCGAGGACTTAACGGTCGCTTACGGTGATAAACCGGTGCTATGGGATGTCGATTTGCGCGTACCACGTGGTGTTTTGATGGGGATTATTGGCCCGAATGGAGCAGGTAAGACGACACTCCTAAAAGCAACCTTAGGACTTGTAAAGCCGGCTGCAGGTAGTGTGCGCATTCTGGGCCGGCCTTACGAACAGCAACGGCGTCTTGTGGCTTATGTGCCGCAACGGAGCAGTGTTGATTGGGATTTTCCTACTACGGTGCTTGATGTGGTGCTTATGGGTCGCTACGGCCATCTTGGCTGGATCCGCCGACCGGGACGGGCCGAGCGCGCTGTGGCACTCGCTGCCCTCGAACAGGTGCAAATGGCCGATTTTGCCCAACGCCAAATCGGTCAGCTCTCTGGCGGGCAGCAACAGCGTGTTTTTCTTGCTCGTGCTTTAGCCCAAAATGCCGAAGTCTATTTTATGGATGAGCCATTTCAGGGCGTAGACGCCGTTACCGAACGGGCGATTATTCAGATTCTGCGCGACCTGCGCGCTGCCGGTAAGACGGTGGTGGTCGTGCATCACGATCTGCAAACGGTGCCAGAGTATTTCGATCAGGTGGCGTTAATCAACGTGCGTCGTATCGCGGCTGGGCCGGTGCGCGAGGTGTTTACCGAAACCAACCTGCGCGCAACTTACGGTGGCCGGCTTGCTATCCTCGGCAGGAATGGCGCAGCCGATGCTGTTACGACGCCTACTCCGGCGCCGGGGGATTGAGCAATAAGACGCACGGCTTGCATTGTTCATCGTCGTGGAGCACAAAATCTGAGCATTGCAACGCTCGATCACAGCGAGACACGGATATGGAACTCTTCACTGACTACACGCTACGCACCGTCACCATCGGATCAATGCTGCTGGGCGCAATCAGTGGTCTGCTGGGCTGCTTTGCAGTGCTGCGCCGACAAGCACTGCTCGGCGACGCGATGTCACACGCAGCATTGCCCGGCATTGCATTGGCTTTTCTCATCACCGGTCAGCGCGATACGTTCACCCTGCTGATCGGCGCGGCGATTGCAGCATTGGCCGCCGCACTATGGCTGTTGGCAATCGTGCGTACCAGTCGGATTAAAGATGATACGGCATTGGCACTTGTTCTCGCGGTCTTTTTTGGCTTCGGCTTGGTGCTGCTCTCGTATGTGCAACGCCAACCTACTGCGGCGCAGGCTGGTCTCAAGAGTTTTCTGTTCGGGCAAGCAGCAGCGTTGGTTGAGCGTGATCTATGGGCAATGCTGGTAATCAGCGGGCCGGCGCTAGCGCTAGTGGCGCTCTTTTGGCCATCCATCAAGCTGATCAGTTTTGACCCCGATTTTGCCCGTAGCCTCGGCCTCCCTGTACGTCGCGTTGAAGTCCTGCTGACCGGTGTTATCGTCGCAGCGATTGTGATCGGGTTACAGACAGTCGGTGTCGTGTTGATGAGCGCAATGCTGATTGCGCCGGCCGTGGCTGCACGGCAGTGGACGAACCGGTTAGAGACGATGGTGCTGCTGGCTGCCGGTTTTGGCGCGTTGGCAGCATTTGCAGGGGCGTGGATCAGCGCACTGGGCGACAGGATTGCGACCGGGCCGGTGATTGTGTTGACGATGAGTGGGTTAACCGCTGTCTCGCTGTTGATCGCCCCTGAACGCGGGCTGCTCTGGCAACGATGGCGACTCACTCGTTGGCGACAGATAGGCAACAACCATTAACGAGATGATATTGCCTTCCACCATAGCGTTTCCCGATTCCGAAAACATACTATGACCCCACAACTCGAAGTTCAACTGATTGCCGTCATTATCGCTGCCGCCTGTGCTCTGCCGGGGGTATTCCTCGTATTGCGGCGCATGGCAATGCTCAGCGACGCGATCAGTCATACAGTCCTGCTCGGCATTGTACTTGCTTATTTCATTAGCGACAGTCTGTCTTCACCACTGCTGTTCGTAGGTGCAGTCGCGATGGGGGTTCTCACTGTCTGGCTTGTCGAATTGATCAGCGGCAGCCAACTAGTACGTGAAGACGCTGCCATTGGGCTTGTCTTTCCGGCACTTTTCAGCATTGCGGTACTCCTTATCTCGCGCTACGCCGGTAATATTCATCTCGATACTGATAGTGTCTTGCTCGGCGAACTGGCATTTGCGCCCTTCGACCGCATTGATCTCTTTGGCATCAGTCTGCCACGAGCGCTAATATTCGGCAGTGGTGTTCTACTGGTAAACGCCTCTTTGCTTATGCTCTTTTATAAAGAGCTGAAGTTAGTCACGTTTGATCCTGCTCTAGCAGCGACGCTCGGTTTTACTCCCACCATCATTCACTACGGCCTGATGACGAGCGTCTCGCTGACTGCTGTCACTGCCTTTGACGCAGTCGGCTCGATTTTAGTCATCGCCTTGATGATTGCGCCACCGGCGACGGCCTACCTCCTCACCGACCGGTTGCCGCGTATGGTCGGCCTGAGCGTCGCGATAGGCGTGCTCGCCGCAATCAGCGGCTACTGGCTAGCGCGTCTCTTCGATGTCTCCATTGCCGGGGCAATGGCAACGATGACTGGCATTGGCTTTGGCATTGCGTGGCTCTTCGCCCCGCAACGCGGTATCGTTGCACAGACGTGGCAGCATCGTCGTCGGCGCGAGCGATTCGCAGTGCAGATGCTTGTACTGCACCTGCTTAACCACGAGGGTACTGGCGAGGCCGGGGTCGAATGTCACTCACAACATTTGATTGAGGAACTACGCTGGCAACCGACGTTTGCCGGCGCCGTCGTTCGTCGCGCTATTCAGAGCGGGCTTGTGCAACAACTAGATGGTGTCCTGTATCTAACCGAGCAAGGGCGGGCATTGGCACGCGAGGCCAGTATTGGATGAAGTTACTGCTGATAGGGGCGGGTTTCAACCCTATCCCTACCGGCATGATGTGCCTGTACGTCGAAGAGAGGATTGCTTCGGGGGCTGCGCTTCCTCGTCACAACAAGCCTCCCCCGCTCCCTGCTTGGGGAGATGGGCCGCCACAGTGGGTACATGGCTGGAGGGTCGCATTGCTGTGTGTCCCTACGTGGGCGTCAGACCGTATACTCCATACCGCCGCTGCGGGGTAAATCCACAGGCGCAGTAGAGGTTATACGCAGGCTTGTTCGTCTCTTCCACTTCAATCCGAATATCGTGATAGCCGGCTGCCAACAGGCGGTAAAGGGTGGTGAGCAAAAACAGCCGGCCATACCCGCGACCTTGCTGATCGCGGCGCACGCCGAACGTTGTGATCGTGATGCCCTGCGCACTGCGCAGTAGCCGCATTGCCGCCACCGGAATCCCGGCGATTTCGCCGATTACAAAGCGATGCACCGGGTTGGCGATGCGGTCGGCGACAAATGCTGCGACTTGCTCGGCGGGGTCGCCGAAGGCATCGGCGATGATTGCGCTGATCGCTGCGGCATCATTGGTTTCGGCAAGGCGGGTTTGCCATGCCTCTGGCAGGGGTGGTAGTGGTGGTAACAGTGCCGCATCAAGCGCCAGTTGGATTTCGCCGTGCAAGCGCTGTAACCCTAACGCGGTGGCAAAGCCGGCCACGGCTGGCCCCGCTTCGTCGGCTAGTGCCACCCAGCTTCCCCCTCGCGCTCGTGCCCATTGCCCGATCTGCGTGATCAAACACCGCCCAATTCCGCGTCGCCGCCACGCCGGGTCTACCGCAATCACCGCTTCGATCTCGAAGTAGCCGTACATCGCTGCGCCGCCAACGACCGTCTCTCCGATCCGTGCAGCAACCAGCGTTGGCGATGGGTCGGCATCGAGTGTCACCGGTAAGACAATGCCGTCAGTGCGGTTGCAGCGGTCAAAGAGTTCGAGCACCGGCGGCCATTCGTCGGCAGAAATGATGGTGATGTCGGGTGTTGTCACAATTGATACACTCCAGAACGCGCAAAACGCGCATCAACATGATAAACCCAAAGGGTGTACAACGCAAAGACGGAAAGGGTGCAGAGGACGCGAAGGGCGTTGTGAGATGACCGCTCACCTGTGTCGCCCTCAACCATATCATCCCTGCCGCGGTCTTTGCGTGCGTTGCGTCTTTGCGTTTGCCCCGCTGCGCCTTTGCTTTCCTCGCGCCTTTTCGTTAGATCTGTGTGCTATACTGTATGGTGTGAATCGACTCGGAGGCTGCTCGATGCCCATCACCATCGCCTTCCATCGCCGTGACTCGCATCGTGTAGACGTATGCATTGCTGACCAGACAATTGCCACTGTCGAGCCGGCCGCGCTGCTGGTTGAGCAACCACTCTTCGCTCAGCGTCATGTGCCGAGCGATCCGCTCGCGTATGGTCAACGCCTCTTCGCCGCCTTGGGCGGCGACACGCTGCGCGCCGCACTGGCGGCCCTGCCGCGCGCGCCTCATCCTGACAGCCTTATCGCTATTCAGACCGATGATCCCGCATTGGCTGCTGTGCCGTGGGAGTTTCTCCACGATGGCGCTGAGTATCTGATCTTCAACTATCTCTTCGTGCGTGAAGTGCCGAATGCGCCCCTCCCTTCGCCGCCCGATCCCACCCTACCGTGGCGCCTCGTCGTGATGGGCAGCGACCCACTGTTGCAGGAAGTGCGCGATCCCCAGACCGGTTTGCTTGCCGACTATGCGCCGCTCCCGCGACTGAGGGTTGTGCAGGAGCTTGACCTGCTGCGCGACGATCTTGCCCGCCAAAATCCGCCGGTGCCGATCCGATGGCAGCGGATCGCACCGACTCGCCAAGCCCTCACTGATGATCTCGTTGCGGCGGAACCGATTCTGTTTCATTACACCGGCCATGGTGATGTGGTGAATGGCACGCCGGTTCTGTGCTTTGATGACGGTGCAGGTTGTATGGATGCGCAACCGGTGGCTGATTTGGCTGCTTTGCTGCGCGGCTCGGCCTATTTCGCTTTTTTGAATGCCTGTCGCACTGCTGATAGTCACGAGCCGGGGGCTAATCTGGCCCTTGCGTTGGTCAAGCAGGGTGTGCCGGTTGTGCTGGGTACCCAATATCACGTTCTTGATGAAGCTGCCGCCCATTTCGCCCGCACTTTCTACCGCGTGCTCGCTGCCGGCAACCATCCGGCGCAGGCCTTGTATCGAGCGCGCTTGAAACTCAAAGACCAATTGCGCAGCGAGCCGCGCGAATGGGCTGTGCCGGTGCTCTACTATGCCCAAGGCTATGTGTGGCCGACCCAAAAGCCTACGCTCCCAGCGGCGCTGTCACCGCTCGAACCACCGAGGCCGAATACCGAACAATTGCGTGCCCCTGATCCAACCGCCGGTTATTTTGTCGGTCGGCAACATGAATTGGTCGAATTGGCGCGACTGTTTATCCACGACCAGCGACGGATTGTGACGGTACGCGGCACGGGCGGTATTGGCAAAACCACCCTCGTGAATGCCCTCGCCCAACGACTGCGCTTTCACTTCCACGATGGGATTGTGGCTATCAGTCTCTTCTTGCCCGGCGACAATACACTGTTGCGTGCGGCGACGGTACGCAAGACGCTGGCCGAGTTGCTGGGTATACGAGATCAGGCGTTTGATGTTCCCGAAGCCATAGAGAAGCAGGAACGTGTACTGGTCGAAGCTGCCCGTTCCCGTCCACGCCTGTTGCTGATCTGGGATAATTATGAGACCGTGCTCTGGCGGTTGGGTCGCGAAGTGAGTGATACAGATAGCGTTCCCTTTACCGACGAACAACGTCAAGAGGCGGCGGCGGTACAGCGCTTGGTGCGGCGGCTGGCCGATGCAGGCGTTCATCTTCTCTTTACTACCCGCCAATCCCCGGTTGGGTTGGCCGGCGAAGCATTCTACCCGCCCGCCGAACAGGGTCATCAGCTCAAGGGACTGCGTTTAGCAGACAGCGTAACGTTGATGCGGCAGCACGTAGGTGAGCGCATTCCTTCGCAGGCTTTCTTAGAAGAGCTTGCCGCTGCTGTCGAGTACCATCCACTGGCGATGACGCTGGCCGCCGCCCGCTGGGCAAAGAGCCAAGACGACGAGACTACCTTTCTTGCCAACCTGCGCGACGAGTTGGCTAAAGCCCACGACCCGGCCGCGCCGATGTACCAGCAGTCATCGCTCGAAATCAACGTGCGCATCTCGCTCAACGCGCTCCCCGCTGACCTACAGGCCAACCTGCTGGCTTTGACCATTATCGCTAATCCGGTCATCACACCCTCGCACGGAGCTGTCATTTGGGGATTGGAAGACGAGGCAGCTCACCAGCGCTTAGAACTGCTGCATCAAGCCTCACTGCTGCAAGGCCACGGCTACGATGAGCAGCGCAACCGTGCGCTGACCTACAGTGTGCAGCCGGTCATTGCTAGCGTGCTAGGGCGCTTGGCGCAGGAGCACGATCTTGGCCCGGCACGCACGCGCTACGCGGCTTGGGTTGCTCAACTGGTCGAACTAGCCTACAGCGGGATTAACACTGATCCCGACGTCGCTGCTTTGACCCAATTCTTGCTTCCCGACATCGCTGCCGCACTACCGTACCTGCCAACTGACCAGCGCGGTTGGTGCGCGTGGCGGGCTGCGTCAATCTTCAGTCGGTTGGGTCAACCGGTGCAGGCCGAGCAGTGTATTGGCTTGGCCGAGGCGGTGGCCAAGGAAACAGCGGATCAGCCGTTGTTGAGCCGCGTATTCCATCAGCAAGCAACCTTGCTGGTGATTCGGGGCGACCTCGACGGGGCGCTGCGCCTGTACGAGGAGTCCCTCGCCATCAAGGAACGCTTGGGCGATGTGCAGGGCAAGAGCGCGACGCTGATAATGATGGCCCAAGTGCAGTTCATCCAAGGTGAGTATGCCAAGGCGCTAACCAATGCCCGCGCGGGCTGGCAGTTGCTGCAAGCAATTGGCGCAGCGCCTGACGCAGCCCAAGCTGCTCAGCTCGTCCAGCAGATGGAAGCGATGCTCGCAAGTGTGGGAACGCCGTCTCGTTTGGTCGGGGCGTTAATCGCGGCTGTGGTGCGTGCTAAACGCGGCCAGATGTCAGCCACTGAGGTACGGGCCGAACTTGAACGACTGTTGGCTGAAGAGGCGCTGGCACCAGTAGTCACTGCACTGGTGGCCGCCCTCGCCGATCAAGCCGATGCTGCCGCTCAGTTGTTGCTCGCCGCTGAGCCGTTGCTAACCAAAGGCACAGCCGCTGAACGCGCCGATGCACTGATGGGCATCGGTCATCTGGCCAATGTGCTCGGTGATCAGGTGACTGAGTTACGGGCACGAGAGGCAGCGGTAGCCGCGTTCCGTATGGCCGGTGATGACCGCCAAAGCCTTGTAAACCTGAGCATTGCGCTGTACAACCTTGCTATGTTCCACGTCGGCCAAGGTGACTTCGCTACCGCTGTCCCTCTACTTGAAGAGGTAGTGGAGCTTGATGAGCGTACCGGCCATCCTGATTTAGCTAGCTACCGAGCAACGCTGGAAGAGGTGCGCCGTCGCGCTGCTGGCGTGCCGGAGCCGACTATCCGCGAGGCGATCATTGCGTGGCGCGACGGAGGTCGTGATGATTGGCAATTTGTCGCGCTGCTCACAAAGATCTGTAATCATTACGTGCAAACAATGCGCACCGGTGATCGCACATCACGTTGGGAGTTAGCCCACGATTTGGCGGTGCTGCGAGCGATTCAGCCTTTGCCCATCGCTGGCACGAACGATTTTCTGCACGTGTTGCAGCTTCGCCTGCGCGACGAGCCGGGTATGGCCGAGCGAGCGGCTCAGATTCAAGCAGCCCTGCCGACTCAACTGGCGCTGTTACTGACCGTGATAGAGCAGCAGGTCCGGGGCGAAGCGGTCACATTGCCGGCAGCGACTGAAGTGCAGGCTCTCGCCGAACAAGTAGCGGTACTGCTGAGCCAATTGACGCCAGCGCAGCAGGCTGAGTTGTTGGTGTTGGCGCAGGTGGCGCCGCTCGTGCAATTGGGGGCGCAGTTGTTGCGACAGCCAGAGCTAACTGCTGCCGAACGGAGCCAGTTTGCCGAGCGGCTTGACCAAGCTGCTGACCAAGCCGAAGCCGGCGAAGTGGACGGATCGCCGTGGCTGGCGGCGGCGGCGGCGTTGCGCCTCGTCGCCGCATGGCTGCGCGGTTGTTCGCCTGATCTTGCCGCCCTCCCCGAACCTTACCGCAGTCTTGTAGCGGAGATGCTAAAGTGACGAATCCAGAACCGACTGGGAAGACAGCAGTGCAACATACTTGCCCAAAGTGCGGCTACGTCAATGTCTGGACCCGCGACGAAATCGTGCAGCGCGGGCGAATCGTTATTTACCGCGGTGAGCGCGAGGTGGTGTATAGTCTACGCTGTAAAAACCCGGTTGGCTGCGATCAACGGTTTCGGATAGTAGTTACCCGCCAGTGAAGGATGGCTATGCGTATCCTTGGCCCCGAAACAACTGACGATCGTGAACTGCGCGAATGGTTTGAGAGTCAGCAGCGCGGCAATATCGAGCGACTCGAAGCTGGTGCGCAAACGATCACCCAATTGGTCACGGGATTGTACGGCGTGCTCTTTGCCGTGCTGGCCCTGAGTGATCAACCTGCATACCTTCAGAACCCGGTTGTGCAATGGGCCGGTACTGCCGGTATTTGCGCATTCTTTGCCTCCCTCATCGCCGCTATGCTGGTTGCATTGCCGCGCCGCCTCAGCGTTCAGCAAGACAACCTCACCGAGATGCAACAAATGTACCGCCATCTCCAAGGGCGTAAAGCAAACCTGCTCCGCGCTGCGCAAGCTATGTTCCTCTCTGGAACGGCCTGCTTGATAACCGTAATCCTTGCTTTGCTGTGGGGTTGGTAACAGCCAAGGGGTCACAGGACACGGTATGCGATGGGGGCACGGCGGGTGTTATGTGCCATTGCCCATCTGCCACTGATACGCCCGCCGTGCCAACCCAATTGCCAACTCCACGGCCAATTCGCTCGCTTCATCTTCGGTAAGAAGACCTTCGACCACCTGCCTTGCCAGCCAATCGCAGCTCACCCGCCGCCAAACGTCGTGGCGAGCCGGGATCGAGCAAAAAGCGCGGGTGTCATCGTTGAAGCCGGCAGTGTTGTAAAAACCCGCCGTTTCAATCACGAGATCGAAGTAGCGCCGCATCCCCTGCACGCTGTCGAAAAACCACCACGGTGGGCCAAGCCGCACGGCCGAGTAGTAACCGGCCAGCGGTGCTAGCTCGCGGCTGTAGCTGCTCTCGTCGAGCGTAAAGAGGATCAGGCGGAAGCGCGGATCGCTGCCGTAAGCGTTGAGCAGCGGTCGCAAATTGCGCGTCCATTCCGTTGCCACCGGTATGTCAGCGCCTTTGTCGGGACCAAAGCGGGTGAGGAGTGCAGTGTGATGGTTGCGTAGACTGCCAGCGTGCAATTGCATCACCAATCCGTCTTCGCAACTCATGCGAGCAAACTCGATCAGCATGTGGGCAGTAAAGCGCGCAGTATCGCGCGTGGTAGCAGTGCCACGCATGGCGCGGGCAAAGATGGTCTCAGCCTCGCTGTTGCTTAACGGCGCCGTGTACGGCGTCTCAACGCCGTGATCAGTTGCTAGTGCTCCCAATGCCTTAAACGCCGCCCGTCGCTGCTCGATGGCTGTGATAAAGCTGTGGTAATCGTGAACTTCGACGCCTGACAAAGTGCTCAACCGGTCAATCTGCGTGCGCCAATCGGGTGCATCAAGTGCGAGCAAGGCGTCGGGGCGGAAGGTAGGGCGCACGTTGCCGAATCCCTCGACGTGCAGGTCGCGATGTGCAGCAAGCGAATCGGTGGCGGTGTCGGTAGTGGCTAGCAACTCAATCTGGAAACGGCGGAACAGGGCGCGCGGCGTGAAGTCTGGCTCAGTGAGGCGGTGTTGCAGATAATCGTATATACGTTGAGCGTTTTCCGCCGTAAGCCGCTCCTCAACGCCAAACAGCTCGATCAGCGTCGTTGCCAGCCAGAGACCAGTCGGCGTGGCGCGAAATAGGTGGAAGTGCTCAGCAAATCGTTGCCAAATTACACGATGGTCGGTCTCGTACCAACCACCATCGCGCGGCGCAATCCCCAACTGCTCAAGCGACACCCCTTGGCTGACCAGCATCCGCAAGACGTAATGATCGGGCAGAATAAACAGCTCGACCGGCGTCCCAAACCGCGCCGTTGGGTCAGCCAGCATCTGGGGCGGCACGTGGCCGTGCGGGCAAAAGAGCGGCAATCTTTTCACCCGCTCGTACAGCGTGCGCGCCAACCTGCGCTGGGCTGGGTCGCTACTAAAGCAACGGTCAGGTGAGAGTTTCCATTGCATATCGCTCCTCTCAAAGCAAAGACGCAGAGGATGTAAAACGCAAAGACGCGAAGGGGGCAAAATGCAAAGGTACAAAGACGCAAAGGGTGGTGTTGGGAGGGTGTCGCCTGCGCGCTTTGCCCCTCCCTCCCCCTTGCGCCCTTTTGCGGCCGTTGTGGCTTTGCGTTCCCCTCCCTTGCGCCCGTCGCGGTGTACACACATTGCGTCTTTGCACTGTAAACAGATCTTCGCTCTACGTGTGCAATCTCTTTCGCATCACCGCCGCTTGATACGCTACAGTATACGTATCCTTACGCTCCTACGTCGAAGAGATCACAAGCTGACAAATACACAGGAGGCAGCACAATGAGGTGCCGCGAACGAATCGAACAATACCTCAACGACAATGGCGTCGCCTACCACGTATACCATCACGCACCGGCCTACACGGCGCAGGCGGTCGCCGAACGTGAGCATATTCCGAACCAGATGGTCGCGAAGGTGATCGTCGTCGTAGCTGATGGCGAGCTGGTCATGTTGGTTGTCCCAGCTTCACATCGGATTGATCTGGTCAAAGTACGCAACATGCTTGCTGTCAGCGAGGTGCGACTGGCGACGGAAATTGAGCTTGCCGAAGCCTTTCCTGACTGTGAGATCGGTGCGATTCCACCGTTCGGCAATCTCTACCAGATACCGGTGTATGTGGATGAGACATTGCAATCCGATCCAATCATCTTTATCCAACCCGGCGAGCATACTACTGCTATGAGTTTGCCTTACAGCGACTTTGTCCGACTAGTTGCGCCAACAGTAGCTTCATTCATCGCTGAACACCGGCGTGAAGTGGCTGCTACCCGCAACGACATCAAAGAAATGGGTGCTTGGTAGGGTTGTTAGCGCAAAGGTGTAAAGGATGTTGTTGGTAGAGCATTCTCGCGCCTACGTCACCCTTAACCGTACAAGACCTTACGCCCCGTGGCGTCCTTCGTGCCTTTGCAGTACATACACTGCGCGCCTTTGCGTGGTGGCAATCGTCAGTTATGCGTCTTCTAATTGAGGGTGGACAATGCAACTACATCTCGTTTCGATTACCAAGCCGGCCGAATTGAATATCATTCTCGGCCAAAGCCATTTTATCAAGACGGTCGAAGACCTGCATGAAGCATTAGTCAACGCAGTGCCGGGTATCCGCTTTGGCCTCGCCTTTTGTGAAGCGTCAGGCGAGCGGCTCGTGCGCTGGAGCGGCACCGACGAAACATTGATCGGGCTAGCCCGTGAGAATGCGTTGGCTATTGGCGCCGGGCACAGCTTTATTATTGTGCTCGGCAATGGTTTCTACCCGATCAATGTGTTAAACGCCATAAAACAGGTACCGGAGGTATGCCGCATCTTTTGCGCTACTGCCAACCCTGTTGAGGTCATCATCGCTGAAAGTGATCAAGGCCGTGGCATCCTCGGTGTGATCGACGGCTCGTCACCGCTCGGCGTCGAAGACGATGCCGGTATTGCGTGGCGTAAAGACCTATTACGCCGGATCGGGTACAAACTATAGATGAATCCAACGCAAGGGCACGAAGGAGGCAAAACGCGAAGGATGTGAAGGAGGTAAAACGCGAAGGCGCGAAGGCGCAAAAGATGGTGGGGGGAGGGTGTCGCATGCGCGCTTTGCCCATAACCCTACTACCCTTGCGCCCTTGGCGGCTTTGCGGTATAACGTCTCTTGCACACTTCACCTCCTCCGCACCTTTAGGTGACCCACTACTACCCCGAGGAACCTATGCCAACCAAGGCTGACTGGTGTGCCATCATCGACCAACATCTACCGCCACGGGAACAGATCGTCGCTCGCAATCGCGCTATTACTGCTGCCTATGCCGACTGGTACCTTCGCCAGCCATGGCTTTTCCGTTGGGCCGGCCTCGCGGCATTTGCCTCGGCCCAAGTCGGCATCGGTATTGCTCTCGCCGACCGACTGCGCGCACCTCAGCAGATAATCGCAAATGGCGCATCGCAGCTACAGCCATCAACCGCCATTCTCGATCTCCTCGGCGATCTAGTAGGGCGTGGTGTAACCCTTGCCCTCTTTGCACCCACGCTGCTGCACACAGCCGCTACCGACCAATTGTTAGCCGATTTACTAGTCATCAAACAGGCCAACGATGCTATCTTCCAAGATACCGGCTGGGCACATTTAGCGTATATCCATGGCGGGTTGGCCGAGCTAGAGCGTTGCGCCACTGACGCCGATCACGCCATCCTGACCTCGTTCCGCCTGCTCGACGAAGGCGCCCGACTTCTGTGTGAACCGGCCACCTTCACGCAAGGCTGGGAACTCGTGAGCCAAGCTGCAATGACGCTGCTCGGCCACGAACAGATGACTATCTTACCGCCCTACATGGAACAGTTATCAGACCTTGGCCGTCTTATCGCCTCATTAGGAACATGGATGGACTTTACCGGCGGCGGGCCGGTTAGTGGGCCATCCTTTTCCACCTTCTTTGGTCTACCGACAGTACTAAGCGGTGCGCGCAGCATCGCCACCACAACCGACCGCTGGATGTGGATCGAGCGCGATCTCCTGCCAGCGTGGTCTGCGCACAGCGCAGCGTATCGCCCAAATGGCCCGCTTGATCGCCGACTGCGAATGCTGGCAGCGGGCGGATGACGAATGCCAACAGGTGAATAACAAATGCCCGTGTGCCCCGCTGTGGGGTACCCGCCGAGTGGGTTCCCCGTTCCCGTAAGGGCACCGCATGCGGTGCCCCCCACGGTGTGGGGTACCCCGTCCTAGCGTCCCGCACCGTGGGATGGGCGTCGTATCCCCGGCGTGGGCGGTATCGTGGGTCCTTGACGTGGGCGGTGCCCCGTGGTGCCCTATCCCAACACCCTGTGGTACTGTGGTACGCCCCCACGTTGGTTGCCACCTGTCAACATGGTTGTTATACCTATAACATAATGTTATAAAATGTGCAGTGTGCAGCTTTCTGCTCGTTACCCCCACTATCGATATGAACTGCCCTCAGATGCAAAGAAATGGTTGTTCATCCTTGCATACCTAATTGCACTCACCCTCACAATCCTCAACCCACTTGCCTGCCTCATCCACTGTGCAACAATTGATATGCGCTTACATCAGGTTCCCACGCATACTGCACGTGATGACGGCATATCATGTTATCTTTGTGAGATGTTGTAGCCCCAGCGAGAGCGCGTGGGAGTCGAACCCACCGGCGCAGTTCGTCACTCCGCCCAACGGTTTTGAAGACCGCGGCAGCCACCGGGCTACATGCGCTCTCGCCGGCGATTGTAGTGCGATGGTAGCCGCTTGTCAATAAGATGGAGACGCAAGGTGGGCAAAGGTGCAGAGGGGATAACGCAAGCAGAACGCCACGGGGCACAGAGGGAATGACGCAAAGACGCAAAGGTTTTTTAGTGATTGGGTACAAGCGCGCTGGTAGCCCCCACCATTAAATTCCTTCTCGTTCTTTGCGATCTTAGCGTCTTTGCGTTTAGACTCTGCGCGCCTCTGCCCTCTCTGCGCCTTTCACACCACCAATCGCACTGCTCGCGGCAACACCTCCACCTCGACCCGCTGCGCCGCCGTCGCAATCACTTCGCCATCGGTCGCCACCGGGATCGGCGTCGGGCACGTCACCTCAATCCGCCGCGCGCGGGCCATCGTCACCTCCGGCTCGTTGGTATGCACCCCGCGGATCAGCAACGGAATCTTGCGCAGCGCGCGCGAGATCGGCATTGTATCTACGATACACAAATCGAGCAGACCATCATCCAGCTTCGCCTCCGGTGTCATCCAGAAACCGCCGCCTTGGCAACGCCCATTGCCGACGCTAGCAAAAAAAAGCTGGCGGCTGACCCGTTGCCCATCGAAACGCACCGTCATCGGGCCGGGCCGGTACGTGGCCAGCGCCTTGAATACTGAGATCAAGTACACCGCGAAGCCGCGCAACCGCTTAATCTTAAGGCTCTCGACTGCCACCGCTGCATCGAGACCCATGCCCAAGCCGTTGATAAAACAGCGGGTAAGCTGCAACCGGCCCGCTTCCACCCGAATCCGGCCCACATCAATCGCCTGCGTGCGGTTATTGGCCAGCCGTTGCACCGCGCCGGCAATATCGCCGAGACGCAGGCCGGGCAGTGATTTCACGAAGTCGCTGCCGGTGCCAAGCGGGATAATGCCTAGAGCAACCTGCCCGCCTTTGCGGCTATCCATAATCCCGTTGACCACCTCATTGATCGTACCGTCGCCACCTACTGCTACCAACCGGTTTGCACCCCGATTCATAGCTTGTATCGCCAGCTCAGTCGCACCGCCGCGAGCGTGGGTGGTGACGATTTCATACTCAATCTCGTGCTTACGCAATTCGGCTTCAATTGCGCCCCGTCGCCGGCCCGCCAACCCGCGCCCCGCCGCCGGATTCAAGATGACCGTCGTTGTCATACGTACACCCTGTAGAGACGACCGTCCGTCTCTACCAACACAAAGACGCAAAAGATGCCGGTAACGCAAAGGATTTTTTAACGTAAAGGACGCGAAGGTCGCAAAGATTTGTGATGGTTTGGCTACTTAAGCGCACTGATAGCCTTCGCCTTCACATCTTCAGCGTCCTGTGCGAACTCTGCGCCTTTGCGTTTTTTGCTCCCTCTGCGCCTCTAGATATCGACCCCCAACAGATCGGCGACGGTGAAGATATCTTTGTCGCCGCGTCCCGATAGGTTGATCAAAATAATCTGGTCGGGCCGCATTGTGGGTGCAAGCCGGATCGCCTCCGCTACCGCATGGGCGCTCTCCAAGGCAGGAATGATCCCTTCTAGCTTCGCTAACAACTGGAACGCAGCTAGCGCTTCCTCATCACTAGCAGCGGTGTACGTTGCTCGTCCGCTATCGTGCAGCCATGCATGCTCGGGGCCAATGCTGGCATAATCCAACCCGGCGCTTACCGAGTGGGTCAGCGCAATCTGGCCGGCTTCATCCTGCAACACATACGAATAGGTGCCCTGCAACACACCGGGGGTCGCAGCGCGAAAGCGGGCCGCATGCTCGCCAAGCCCCTTACCTCTGCCGCCAGCCTCAACGCCGCGCAGTGCTACTTCGTGATCGTCAAGGAAAGGGTGAAAGATACCGATCGCGTTCGAGCCACCGCCGACGCAGGCCACCACCACATCCGGCAACCGGCCCGTTGCAGCGAGGATTTGTTCGCGGGCTTCTACACCGATCACGCGCTGGAAGTCGCGTACCATCGTTGGGTAGGGGTGCGGCCCCAACGCCGATCCCAGCAGATAATAGCTATCGGGATTGGTCACCCAATCGCGCATCGCTTCGTTAATCGCATCTTTCAGCGTGCGCGAACCGCTGGTTACGCCGCGCACCTCGGCCCCCAGCAAACGCATGCGGAAGACATTGGGCCGCTGGCGGGCCATGTCATCCACCCCCATATACACCACGCACTCAAGCCCAAGCAGCGCACAGACCGTCGCTGTCGCCACGCCGTGCTGGCCAGCGCCGGTCTCGGCGATCACCCGCCGCTTACCCATGCGCTTCGCCAGCAACCCCTGTCCCAGCGCATTGTTGATCTTATGCGCGCCAGTGTGAGCCAAATCCTCGCGCTTGAGGTAGATCTGCGCCCCGCCGCAGTGGGCGGTCAGCCGCGCCGCAAACGTCAATGGCGTCGGTCTGCCGGTGTAGGTGCGGTGCAGCAGCGCTAACTCCTCCCAAAACGACGGGTCGGCCTTCGCCACCTCGTATGCCTCTTCCAGCGCTGTGACCGCCGGCATCAGCGTTTCGGGCACGTATCGCCCACCATACGGGCCGAATCTCCCCGGTCGCGAAACCACGTCCTGCATAGCCACACTTTCTAGTCGAAGCCAAGCCGCAAAGGGCGCAATCAAACCTGACGCAAGGACGCAAAGAGTGCAAAGGTCACTGAGGATTTGAAAAGGGGTGCTACTCGCGCGCTGCGCAACTATAACAAATCTTCGTGCTTTTAGCGTTCTATCCCCCTGCTCCAGCGGAGGAGGGGGAAGGAATGTTAGCCAAGCCAACCACGCGCCGAACCCTGCAAGGCAGCCTACAGCCTGTGTACGCCCCCACAACAAAACTTTGCATTCTGAGTGTTCTTCGCACCTTGGCGTGAAACCCTCTGCGTGCTTCGCGTTCTTCGCACCTTGGCGTGAAACCCTCCCGGCGCCTTTGCCTGCCCTTACTTCTGGATCAGGCTCTCGTCTTTGTTTTTCTCACCCTCTTCGAGCAGCATGATCGGAATGCCGTCTTCAATCGGGTAGCGGTAGCCGTTGCGCCGGTTCACTAGCCACTCCTTGCCGTTCGCATCCACCATCAGCTCAACCGGCCCCTTGTCGCCGGGATCGGCCAACATACTGAGCAGTTCAGGGCTAATGCTCCCACGCTGCCCACTATTGTTCGCCGTATTGGTATTCGTCGCCGGAGTCAGGTCAAACACACTGTCCTCCTGATATTGGCGCACGGCGCGGAAGATGGCAATTGCCAGCCCTACCACTGCTGCAATGCCGAGAATGCGTAACACATGTTTCATGGTTCCCTCCTGCTTAACGTAGTACCCTCGTTGTGAATGGTCTTCGCGACTTCGTGCTTGCGCTGTTACACCGTTTCCTTTGCGCCTATATTGTACACGACTTTGCCGTCGCTGCCGCGGCGGTTCCTCGTCGTACCACGGTTGTGGCGGCTGATCTGGCCCATACCAGACCAACAGCCGTCCGTGCGGCGCGCCGTCACTGCCGTTGCTGATTTCGAGAAATGGGTAGCGTTGGCGCGGTCGCCGCATCGTCTCCACATCAAATACTACATCAGTCCACGTACCGACATTGATGTAGCGACGGCCATTGCCGAGATCGATCACCCGCGCCACGTGAGTATGCCCGCACACAAACAGTCGGTCGTCGCGGTAGGCTGGCTGGCAGGCCAGCCGTGCAATGTCGCGCGCAATCTCGTCGTTGAAGGTGGCCACTTCGCGGCTGGCTTGCCGGCGCGCTTCATCACGCACCTGATCAACCATCTCTGGCAGATCACCCACCGCTTCGGCAGCCGCCCCAAACTGGCGCGCAATCGCTTGATGGCGTGCCACCCGTCGCCGGCGCAAAGCCGCAATCGGTGGCCACAGCACGATCAACGGCGACCGTTGCAACCATTCGTCCGGTTCGCTTGACAGATGGTGCGGCGGCGCCCACGCCGTGACTTGCAAAAAGCCGATCACGCCGCGGGTGACAAACCGCCGCGCCGCCGGATCGCGCAACCGTTGCAAGCTGATCAAGTACCAAAAAAACGCCGATGATGGTTTGATGTTGTCAACCAGTGGCGCGAGCGGGAAGGGGTCTTCTTCGAGTTCGTTGATGACCTCTTTGACCAACTGGGTGCCGCGTACGACCTCAAACGGTTCGCTGATGCTGGCAAAATTGACGAAGCGGTTCCAGCGGTCAAATTGGTTTCCATGCACGATATAGACGCCGCCGCCGTGATAGCTGATCCCAAACCGCAGCCGCGGATCATCCGGCGGTAGGCCCAGCGTTTGTCGCAAGACCTCTTTGGCCGCTGGGTAGTGTAGTTCAAAGTCGTGGTTGCCGATTAAGATTGTCAGTTGGTTGCCAGCTTGCTGCGCAAACCGGCGTAGAGCAGCAAATACGCCGGCATGCGCGGCAATGATCGCTTGCAAGCGCCGGACAGCAGCCCGTTGCGACCATTCATCATCGGCCACGTCGGGCAAACTGATCTGCAAAAACTCAAACGTGTCGCCGGCGAGAATGAGTTCGGTTGGTTCGTGCGCGACGTAATGTTCGAGAAAGGCAATCAATACTTCATCATCGCAAAAATCATCGCGTCGGTCGCCGCCGCCCAAATGCAAATCACTGAGCACAATTCGCCGGCGTTTGGTGTCAATCGCCTCTGGCCCGATCGGCGGTGTGGCGTAAGGGGTGGGCCGGATGCGCACCCGCCGGAAGCGCAGCACGATCCAGCGTAAGGTCAACAGGAGCACAACCGCAATAGTGAACCGAATCAGCAGCGTAAGCAGCCAGATGACGATCCGGCGCGCATATCTCGTGGTAAAGGCGCGCGGTCTTGTAGGACGGGGGGATGGGTTGTGTGGTTGTATCCGCATGCTCTATACCTATGCCGTTGCTGCGCGCGCCGCTTACCATCATTCCAGCTTGTGCAATGCATGGGTGCAGATAATCCTGCCGCGCATTGGGTCGAGTGATTCAGATTGCAGTGCCAGACCCACCCTGTACCGGGATAGCGGAGCGGTTACGGGGCGCTGATGGCGTGCTGCGCGCTGAAACCGTACCGGCTATAGGAGCGTAGGTAGCACTTCCCGCTCCGACTCCCTCGCTCCCCGTATCTGCAACCCACTCTCTACGCCCTACTCCCCACTCTTTACTCCCCACCCTCGCGCGGCGCGCACAAACGCCGCCATTAATCCGACGTCCTTCTGCCCATCCCGCTCCACGCCGCTGCTGACATCCACCCCCAACGGATCGACTGCCGCAATCGCCTGCGCCACATTATCCGGCGTCAACCCCCCTGCTAAGAACGTTGGCACGCGCCGGGCCAATTGTGCTGCCCGCTCCCAATTGGCTCGCTGGCCGGTGCCGCCATAAGCCCCGGCAACGTGCGCGTCTATCAGTGCTGTTAACGTTGGCAAACCGGGGGCAGTCACCGGCCCCGCCGCTGCGATCCGCGCCAGCCATGCCGTTTCGTTCGCGTCGCCAGTCATGCGGATGGCCTTCAGCAGCGGTAGCCCGGTTTGGTTGGGAAAATCAGCCGGCTCATCGCCGCTCAATTGAATCGCTTCTAACCCCGCCGCAAGAGCGATCTGGCCGATCACATCAGCCGTTTCGTTTACGAACAATCCCACAATCAACGGACGCGGCGGCGGCAAGGCTCGCACCGCCGCCGCAATCGCTTGCGCTTCCGCCACTGTCACCTGCCGGCGGCTCGGCGCCAACACTAGCCCGATCAGATCGGCGCCGGCAGTGGCGGCTGCCAGCGCCAGATCGATCGTGCGCAGACCACAAATTTTGATCAGCCTACTCACTCGTCTTTAGGGTGTAATAGACGCGGCGATTCCGGGTGGTGCGCTCAAGTATGCCGTGATGAATGGCTTGCTTGAGCATCGTGCGGTTCTCTTCGGTTGTGCGCGGCATGCTATGCTGCTTGCGCGCCGCTTGCAATGCGCTCAACAATTGCTGGAAGGTGGCCGGTTTGCCAAGCGCTTGCACCGTGTTGCGGAATAGTTCCCACTCTTCGGCGCTGAATTCGAGCGTCAGGTCAACGTGGCCGGCGCTGCCATCGGCGATTGGCTCGGCGGCGACTGGCTCGGCGGCGATTGGCTCGGCGGCGATTGGCTCGGCGGCGACTGGCTCGGCGGCGATTGGCTCGGCGGCGATTGGCTCGGCGGCGATTGGCTCGGCGGCGACTAGCTCGGCGGCGATTGGCTCGGCGGCGACCGGCTCGGCGGTAACTACTTCCTCAGTCGGGATCGTCTCGCTCTCAGCCGTAGCTTTGCGTGACCGCCGGCGGCGGCTCCGGCTTGGCTTGGCCGGCGATTCGCTGCTGACCGCCGATTCTGCTGGGGTAACCGGCACTGGCAGTTCCTTAACCGCCGGCAACTCAACCGGTGCGAGCAGCTCCTCGATCGCTGGCAGCGCATCTGGTACTGGCAGCTCCTCTATTATCGGCAGTTCGGCTAGCGCCGGCAGTGCTTCGATAGCTGGCAGAGGTTCGTCAAGCTGCGGCGGGTTATACTCTGGCTCATCCGCTGCTTCTTCATCTTCGTCACTAGCGTCAATCACACTATTGACAGTCAGCGCCTCATCGCGGTTGCGATTGTTGCGCCGCGATCGGCGGCGACGGCGGCGGTTGCCATTCGGCGCAGCAGTTACCAGAGGCTCCGCTACCGCGACTTTCGCCTCTTCAATCACTACTGGGCTGATTTCAGCCAGTTGCACCTCGCCGTTGCTCCCTACCGGCGGATCAAGCACCACCGGCTCCGGCGGCAATTCCTCGGTCAGCAACGGCGCAAACCGCGACAGCTTGAGTGGATCTTCACCCGGCAAGAAGACCTCGTTCACCGAACCTTTGGTGAAAATCTGCACCTTCCCGCGCTGTTCCGCGTCCATTACCAGATCTTTGAATTTGGTGTAGGGACGTCCATTCAGATCGCGGTACCGGCTCTCTTTGAAATCGCCTCCCATCAGCTCTTTCATCAGCATCTTGAGCGAGCCGAGTGTGGTGACATACCCGCGTTTACGGGCCAGATGGATCGCCTGCACCAGCACCTCGTAGATGTCCGGCTCGGCAGGTGGCGGCGTTACTGGCACTACCGGTGCAATCGGCGCGGCGGGCGCAATCGGCGCGGCTGCTATCTCAGCCGCTTCAATCGCCCGGTTCAATTCAGTGGCCCGGCCGGCAATCGCCGTGGCGGCGACGCTCGCGTTCGGCTGGCGGCCAATCAACTGCTCGTAGAACACAAACTCGTCGGCGCTTTGGGCGAGATGGGTGCTGGCTGCGCCGCCGATGCCGATAATGTAGACCTCTTTGCCTTGTTGGCGAATGCTATGCACCAGTGGAATGAAGTCACGGTCGCCAGTGACGAGCACAAATCGGCCGACGTTTGGATGGAGAAAGAGCGTTTTCATCGCGTCGATGCATAGATTCATATCGACGCTGTTCTTGATCGCGCGCCCGGTGCGTCCGGCATCTTTGTCGTAATAGTAGGTAGCTACGTAGATCGGTTCGATGGCGTTGGCGTAAAGTGCGCTGGTGATGCGAGGGTACCGGTACCAGTCGGCGTAGGCGCGTGAAATCACGACGCGGCCGAGATCGTTGCAGCGGTCCATGATCGCTTCGAAGTTGGGGGTAGCGTTGAGCTTGTCGCGCACGCTCACATAAATGTTCTCGAAGTCGATGAAGACCGCGACATCAGGTCGCTTTTGGTCGTACATCGTTGTCTGATCTGCTCCTGTTGCGTGTAGGAGAGGGCGGAGCGCGGAGCATGCATCGGCGCCAGCTCACGCAAGACACAAGGTGATAATCCTACCGCAAAGACCAGCAGCCAATGGCTTGTTCACCCTGAGCAGCATCGGCATACGTTGCGTTGCGGCGATGATCATTGCGAGTTGTGGAGCAATGCGCCGGTATGTTCACGCGAACCAACCTCACAAGGTTTGGCTTGAATCGCGAAAGAATTTCACGCTATGGCTTTCGAGAAGGGGCTATCCCGCCAGACAGCGCCTGCTCTTACTGCTACTATAGCATCAGCGCGTCACCTGCGCAACCGGTATCGGCGCGAATCTGCCGGCTTCACCGAGAATCAGGCTGTAGGCCAGCATATGGCTGCGCAGCGTATCACGATCACACTGGCCGCTGAGGTGGGCCAACCATGCCTTGCCTATCAGCCGGATCATGCCTACCATGACAAGCAGGTGGTATGCGCGCTGCATTGCCGGCGATGCGAACTTGACCATATAGCGCGCCCGCGCCCGCCAAAGCGCCACCTGCATCCGCCAGTGGAATTGGCCGGTCGCTGCCCCGCCCACGTGGATCACCTGAGCCGCCGGTACCTGCCAAATCGCCCATCCCGCCTGCTTGATCCGCCGGCACCAATCGATCTCTTCACAGTACATGAAGTAGCCTTCGTCCATACCGCCCACTTCAGCGATCGTACTACTGCGCACCAGCATGCACGCTCCTAACGGATAATCGATTGGGAAGGGTTCAGTGCCAAGTTCAGCCGGGTAGCGCCCATGCCACCACGAGTCGTACAACCGTCCGGGCAACACTTCGCCCGGCGGAAAGAGATCGAGCGCTGTCGTGATCAGATCGGGGAAGCGAAACGCCGCCCGTTGCAACGTGCGATCAGGGTTGAGCAGTCGCGGCCCCACGACCCCAACCCGCGGGTGAGCGGCCAAGAACGCGACCAGCGCCTCAATCGCCCCCGGCAATACCTCGGTGTCAGGGTTGAGCACCAACATCGCCTCGCAGCTATCTGCCAGCAAGTTTATTCCTTCATTGCACGCGGCTGCATAACCGGGATTGTCGAGCCGTTCCCGCACCGTCACCGCCGGAAACTCACGCCGCACAAGAGCAACGCTCTCATCCCGCGAGCCGTTATCCACCACGACAATCCGCAGCGGCAACGTGCATGCCTGCAACGACGCTAAACAGCGCTGCAATAAGGGAGCGGTATTATACGAAACGACGACAACGCCAATCGGCGACAAGGTGTGTTCCATAGCGGGCCGATTGTAGCCTCGCCCCGCCAAATTTGCAAGTCTCGCTTTACCCCTTTCTCCCAACGGGGTAGGTGCAGTGGGTCGGAATACCGTTCCCAAACCTCATATTCCTTTACGCCCTCTGTGGAGCCGGCCAGCCGTCCGGCTCTACGGTGCCTTTGCATTTTGGTATTACAATGAAGACGGTGTTTGCTACTGTACCATCAATAGGGCTGCCATCTATGATGCTCGATTTCGCTATCGAACTCGCCTATCGCGCCGGCGCGCTGATCCGCGCCGGGGCTGAACGTGATATCAGCTACGAACCAAAACAACACGCCGATGTCGTCACCGAAGTCGATCGGGCCAGCGAAGCCCTGATCGTCGGCGCCATCCGTTCCCGTTACCCCGACCATGCCATCATCGCCGAAGAGGGCAGCGGCGTCAGTATGTCCTCGCCCTACACGTGGCTCATTGACCCGCTCGACGGCACCCTCAACTTTCTCCATGGCCTGCCTATCTTTGCCGTCTCGATTGCCCTGCTCGCCTACAACGAACCGCTGCTCGGCGTTGTCTACGATCCGATGCGCAACGAACTCTTCTACGCCGAGCGTGGTCACGGTGCCTTCCTCAATGGCCGCCGCTTGCGCGTCTCGCAGACCTCGGCGCTGGCCCGCAGTCTGCTCAGCAGTGGCTTGCCTTATGATCGCTTTGAACAACCCGACAACAATCTAGCCGAAATGACCTATCTGGCGATGCTGGTGCAAGACATTCGCCGGCCCGGTTCGGCGGCGCTCGATCTCTGCGCCGTCGCGGCTGGCCGCACCGATGGCCACTGGGAACTGGGTCTTAAGCCGTGGGATGTCGCCGCTGGCGGTTTGATCGCGCTCGAAGCCGGCGCGACGGTCACCGGCTGGCAAGGCGAGGCTTGGCGCCCGCTCAGCAACGATCGGATCGTCGCTACTAACGGCCTTATTCATGCCGAACTGCTCGCCGCGCTGGCCGCCGCTCGCCGCAACCGTACCAATGGGTAAGATCTGCCTATGGCATACTATCAACGTGAACTTGCTCCTAACCTGCCGCCGCTCAGCGCGCGCCGCTCACTCATCAACGAGTACTTCCTCTCGGCCTATACGATGAGCATCTATACCGGCTGCGAGCTGGGGTGCCCCTACTGCGATAGCTGGGTGTATAGCGAACGTCCGCTCAACGAGACAATTGCTATTCCGATTGATCTACCGCAGCGGCTTGCAGCGGCGCTGCCGGCGATTGATCGCGGTGATCTGATTGCGATAAGTGCGCTGAGTGATCCGTATCAGCCTGCCGAACAGACCTACCGTATCACCCGGCAAGTATTGCAACTGTTTGCCGAACACGGTCAGCCGTGTTTGGTGATGACCAAAAGCCCGCTGGTGTTGGAAGATCGCGCTCTGTTGCAGAAAATCAACGAGCAGAGTTTGGCAATCGTGGTCACAACTCTGCTCACGCTCGATCAGCACCTCGCCGTCCGCCTTGAGGGGCGCGCGCCGTCGCCGCAGTTACGGCTTGAGATGATTGCCGAGCTGAAACGGGCAGGTATTCCGGTCGGTGTGGCGCTTTTGCCAATTATGCCCTATATCAACGACAGCAACCTCAATCTCCGCCGGGTGTTGCAAGCCTGCGCCGAAGCCGGCGTTGATTTCGTCGTCTGGGATTACCTGCATATTCCGAACGAACGCCACCGTCACCGGATCAATGTCTTGCTCAGCCAGCTCGGCTCGTACCCGCCGCGCTATTATCGCGACATGTACCGCGATCAAGCGACGGTCAACCCGTTCTACCGGCAAGATCGCGACCGCGAACTCTTAGCCCGTTGTGATGAGGTGGGGTTGGCGTCACGCGCGCCGCACCGCATCTTTGCCGGCAAACTCTCACCGCGCAACGAAGCGGCATTACTCTTGCGCCATGCTGCGTTTCGCGATCGCGTGCAGGGCCGCGACCGGCTGTCCCAGCTTCATCGCGAATTGGCCGATGCTGTTTATCGTGGTCGGTTCCGCGCCGCCGACCTTCGCCAAAGCCCGCTTTACCCAACGCTGGAGCCGCTGCTGGGATTATCGGCAACGACCTGATCGGCCTGCTGGCGTAGGCGTTCGTATAACCGGCGGCGCAACTCCCGCAAACGCTCTTTGTAGCTGCTAGTTGTGATTGGATCTGTCCACATTACCAGCGCGTCTTCCTGATTGTCGATATAGTAATGGGCGCGCTGGCCGACTGGTCGAAAGCCGTATTTGAGGTAGAGGCGCTGGGCAGTCAGATTGCTCACCCGCACTTCCAGCGAGAGGTATTGCGCATTTAATTCATATGCGCCATCGATAAGGGCGTTGAGGATCAGCTCGCCGACGCCGCGCTGGCGGTGTGGTGGGGCGACGGCGATGGTGGTAATGTGGCCGCTCGTCTCATTCAGCCAGATGCCGCCGTAACCCACGATCGGGGCGCGTTGTTCCGGCGATGGCCCAATCAGGCCAAGTCGTTGCAACATGCGTGTCAATAACGGATAATCGGGTTGCGGCGGTGCGCCGTTTGGCGGGCGCGTATCGGCGCGGGCGACCACATAGCGGCATACTTGCCGGTTCTGGATCTCGCGCCGGTACGTCTGTGCCGACCACGGCGTCATCTGGCTCTGCCGTTCGATCACTTGCACAGCCGGGATGTCATCTTCGCGCATCGGCTCGATGAAGTAATACACCCCCCTCGCCTCGCTGTGTGATAAATGTTCTCACGGTTGCACGGGCCGGGCCGATTCGACGAAAAAGATGCTCTGGTAGGCGCCGTCCTTTCCAAAGCCGCCGCCGGTCTGGAAGGTGCCGGTCACTTCCACCAGCCCCCATACGAAACTGTTATTCGGCCCAACTGTTAGCAGCGCCGACTGATCAGGTGGAAACTGCTCGACCCAGATCGCACCGCCGACCGGCTGCGGGCTGGAACCGTCTTCTTCGGTTGAGATGCCCTCGGCCAGCACATAGATGATCGAATTCCAGAAATAGTACGCTTGCGTCGTGATCCGTTGCCCCTGATATTGCTGCGGATTGCGCAGTAGTTCAAAAAACGACACTTTATCGGCGCCGAGCGGACGGTCGGTTAATCGTTGCTCGACGCGGCGAATGCGCTCGATCGGTTCGGCGCTGCTGACGGTTAACAAGAAGCGGTACGCGCCGCCGGGGCCATAGTTGCCATTCGCCTCGAAACGACCACGCACACGCACAAAACCGTATACTGCATCACCCGGCCGGTGCAGATGTTCAGTCACGTCCGCCGGAAAGCCTTCCAGCCAAATCGCTTCGCCGATCGGCTGCGCATCGAGACCATTGTCAAGCGTGCTGACCCCCACTGCCAGCACCGACAGCGACGGATCGCCCGGTCGCCACACGTATGCCCCGTCAACCGTCACCTCACGCCCGGTATAATTGCTCGGTTGCGCAGTCAATTGCTGTACGAACAATGGCGTTCCCAGCGTTGGTTGATTAGCGCAGGTCGCCAGCGCCAACAAACTTAGGCCAAGGATAAGCAAGAGCAACGTGGCTCGCCATAATGAACGAAGCATGCAGTTTCATCCTCCTCAGGATGGTGCGTACAATACAGCGGACGCGCAACAACAAGGGTGCGCGCTTTAGTACCTTGGTCGATTATAGCAGATGCAATACCGCTCTTCAACTCATTGACTCGCGGCAAAAGTCTTGACAGCAAGGGTATCGATCAGTATGATGATGATTATCTAATGGATTGATGATCCATAGTTACAATATTCTATTCGCATATCGCCGGTGAGCATATATTCTTCGGCGCCATGCACATTAACAACTGCATAGGAGGATACCGTGACAGAGCTACTCTGGGCCGTCGTCGCCCTGCTTGCAGGGTTGGCCGGCGGCGCCGGCATAGGCATTTGGTGGGCGAACAATGGGGTCAGCTCACTAGTGCAACGCAAAGCTGCTGAGGCGCGGCTCTTGATCGAAGAGGCGCGATCCCAGCAAAAAGAAATTCTCTTGCAAGCCAAAGATGAGGCGTTGCGGTTGCGTAACGAGGCCGAGGCTGAGTTGCGCGAGTCGCGCCAAAGTCTGCAAAAGCAAGAAGAGCGGCTGCAACGGAAAGAGGAAAATATCGATCGCAAACTCGAAGGGATCGAGCGACGCGAGCGATTGATCCAGCAACGCGAGCGCCAAATCGAACAACTGGCGCAAGAAGCGGAACGGCTCAAGCGTCAGCAGGCGCAAGAGCTCGAGCGCATTTCGCAGTTGTCGCGCGATGAAGCGCGGTCGATTATTTTGGCCGAGGTTGAACGCGAAACGCGCGAAGATGCCGCTCGCCGCATCCGCGAACTCGAACAGCAAACAAAAGAAGAGGCCGATAAGATTGCCCGCAAGATTATCGGCTTAGCGATTCAGCGCTGCGCGAGCGATTACGTTGCGGAAATGACCGTCTCAACGGTGAATCTGCCCAGCGAAGAGCTGAAGGGACGCATTATTGGCCGCGAAGGGCGAAATATCCGCGCGTTTGAGCAGATCACCGGGGTTGATATTATTGTTGATGATACCCCTGAAGCGGTAACGCTCTCGTGCCACGATCCGGTGCGCCGTGAGGTGGCACGGGTGGCGTTGCTGAAGTTATTAAAGGATGGTCGCATCCATCCGTCACGTATCGAGGAGGTGGTTCACAAAACGCAGCTTGAGATCGAGCAGATTATGCGTGAAGAGGGTGAGCGCGTAGCCTACGAAGCGAATGTGCAAGGGTTGCACCCTGATCTGATCAAGCTGCTAGGTCGGTTGAAGTATCGCACCAGCTATGGCCAAAATGTCTTGCAGCATTCATTGGAATGCGCACTGTTGGCCGCGCATATGGCGGCTGAATTAGGGGCTAATGTGAATATTGCCAAAACGGCGGCGCTCTTGCACGATATTGGTAAGGCGGTCGATCACGAAGTGCAAGGCCCTCACGCTCTGATCGGTGCTGAAATTGCCCGCCGGTTGGGCCGTTCGCCGGCGATTGTCCACGCGATTGCTGCGCATCACTACGATGAAGAACCGCAAACCGTCGAAGCGTTTTTGGTGATCGCGGCTGATGCCATTTCGGGCGCGCGCCCCGGCGCCCGACGCGAGACGCTTGATCTGTATATTAAGCGCCTCGAAGCGCTAGAGACGGTTGCAACTTCGTTTCCCGGTGTGCAACGCGCGTTTGCGGTGCAGGCCGGCCGTGAGGTGCGCGTGATGGTCCAACCCGATCAGATTGATGATCTGGCTAGTATCCATTTGGCGCGGAATGTGGCTAAGAAAATTGAGGAGAGTTTACAGTATCCGGGCCAAATCAAAGTCACGATTATTCGCGAAACCCGCGCAGTGGATTATGCGCGGTAGTCTACAGGCCAAATGGCGAAAAATTCTTGCCATTTGGTCTGCTAATCACGATGCCGTGTGGTACAATTGTCTCACGCATCGGTTGTCGGCTATCAGGGTTCTTTTACACGAGGAGGCTGCGCCGGTATGAGCCTGGCAACTCCGCCCGATGATGCGAGCCGTCTATCTACCCTTCACCAACAGGAGGAAGCTATGAGCAACGCCCAGCCGCTAGAGCGGGCTGTCGGTGATAGCAACGCCGTTCCCGCTCGTCAGCAGCGCAGTGCCGAGGTCCTTAAGGTCTCGACCCGCTCGCGGCCGAGTGCCGTTGCCGGCGCGATTGCCGGTGTTATGCGCGAGAATGGTTCGGCTGAAGTGCAGTCGATTGGCGCTGGCGCGACCAATCAGGCAATTAAGGCCGTCGCTATTGCCCGCGCCTATCTGAGCGAGGAGGGGATCGATATTGTTTGCATTCCGTCGTTTATCGATGTCGCGATCGATGACGAGGAACGCACAGCTATTCGTCTCTTGATCGAACGCCGGTAGCCTCCTGTGTAGTTCCGTCGTCGCTGGCGAGGCATCTCCTCCTCCGGAGATGCCTCGCATTGTATCAATGAGCATATCGGTATGGACGAGATCGCCCGCTTTTTGCGCTCTTACCCCCCGTTTGATCGCCTGCCCGATCACGTCGTTCACCAGATTGCCGGTGAGTTGCAGATTGAGTTCGTCCGCGCTGGCCAGACTATCCTCACCCGTGGCGGCGAGCCGGCCCAGTTTCTGTATATTGTGTGTAAGGGTTCGGTCGATCTGCTGCGCAGCGGCGATCAGGTGGTCGATACGCTCGGTCCCGGTGAAGCCTTCGGCCATCCATCCCTCATCCGCGGCCAGCCGCCGTTGGTGACGGTGCGTGCCCATACCGATACGCTGCTCTACTTGTTGCCGGGGGCGATTTTTCATCGCTTGCGCGCCGAACAGCCACAGTTCGCCGCCTTTTTTGCCGCCTCGGTGATCGAACGGCTGGGGCATGCGATCCAGTCCCGCCAAGCTGAATCGAACCCGGCTCTGTTTCAAACCCGCCTGCGCGATTTGATCGCTCGCCCGCCGGTGTTTATCAGCGCCGATGCCACGGTGGGGGATGCCGCGCGCTTGATGCGCGCCGAACGGATTTCGTCATTGATTGTTGATCAGTCTCCGCCCGGCATTATTACCGACCGCGATCTGCGCAATCGCGTGCTGGCCGAAGGCTTGCCTGATACGACGTTGGTGCGGCAGGTGATGAGCGCGCCGGCGACGACTATCTCGGCTGATGCGCTGGCCTTCGAGGGCTTATTGCTTATGCTCGAGCGCGGTATTCACCATTTGCCGTTGGTTGATCACGATCGCGTGATCGGCTTGGTGACGCATACCGATATCTTGCGTCGCCAGAGCAATAGTCCGCTCTTTTTGCCGCGTCTGTTGCAACGAGCGACCTCGCTGGCCGATCTGCGCCGTTATACCGATCAGGTGGCTGATGCGGTTAATACGTTGATGGCTGCCGGCGCTCGTGTCAGCGATATTGGCCGCGTGGTGGCCGTTGCCCACGATGCCTTGTTGCAACGGTTGCTGCACGATGCTGAGGCCGAATTGGGGCCGCCCCCCGCACCTTACGCATGGCTGGTGCTCGGTTCGGAAGGTCGCTATGAGCAGACCCTGCGCACCGATCAAGATAATGCGCTGGTGTATGATGATGAAGCCTCGCCTGAAGTGATGCACTATTTTGAACGGTTGGCCGAATTGGTGGTAGGTTGGCTGGTTGAGTGCGGTTTCCCCCGTTGCCCCGGCGATGTGATGGCTACCAATCCCGAATGGCGCCAGCCGCTGTCGGTCTGGCAACGCTACTTCCGGCGCTGGATCGAAGTGCCCGATGAGGAGTCGTTGCTGCGCACGGCGATCTTTTTCGATTACCGCCAAGTCTATGGCGCCTTGCCGGCTGAGCCGATCCTGCGCACGATTACCCAACACGCCGCCGAACATCGCATCTTTATGGCCCGCCTTGCCCGCGCCGCCCTTCGCCAACCTGCGCCGCTCACCTTCTTCCGCCAAGTGGCGCTCGAACGGCGCGGTGAGCAGCGCGATCTGCTCGATCTGAAGCTGCGCGGCACGGCAATGGTGGTTGATATTGCCCGTCTGTTTGGGCTGGAAGCGCGCAGTAACGAGACCAATACGATCGCGCGCTTGCGCGCGGCGATGGCCGCTGGTGTGTTGAGCCGCGAAGACGGTGATAATCTGATTAGCGCGTTTGAACTGCTCTCGATGTTGCGTTTGCAGCATCAGCAGCAGCAGATTGCCAATGGCTTAACCCCAGATAATCTCGTCAATTTCCACCAGCTTGGCCCGCGCGAACGGCGCGAGATCAAAGAGTCATTGCAGGCGATTGCCTCGGTGCAGCGCGGGGTGGCGCTCGTGTTCCAGACCGATCGGTTGGCGTGACGCTTGCACGGGAGAGACTATGCTTTCGCTTTGGTCACGCCTCTTTCAGCGCACGCCTCCCGCCGATTTTGTGCGGGCCTACGAAGCCTTCCCCGAACCTGACCGGCGCTTGCCGTGGCGGGAAGTGCCCTATACGGTGATCGATGTCGAAACCACCGGCCTCGATCCGCGTCACGATGCGCTGATTGCGATTGGCGCCGTCAATGTTGAGAATGGGCGCGTCTTGCTGAAACAGACGTGGTATTCGCTCATTCGCCCGCCATCTGATCGCGAGCCGAGCGTTGAGAGCATTCGCGTTCATCACCTCACCCCGGAAGAGTTGCGCGATGCACCGCCACCCGAAGCGGTGCTCGCCGAGTTGTTGCAGCGGATTGCCGGGCGGGTGTTGGTGGTGCATGTGGCCGAAATTGATGTGCGCTTTATCAACGCGGCGCTCAAACCGTTTGGTGGCCGTTTGCGCCGGCCCATCCTTGATACGGCCCGTTTGGCGATGACCCTGCACCTGAATGCGCAGTGGCTCGGTGAACAGTCGCGTGATATGCCGGCGCCAGCGGTTGAGTTGCGCGGGTTGGTAAGCGCGCTGGGGTTGCCGATCTATGCCCAGCACAATGCCCTCAACGACGCAGTGACTACTGCGCAGTTGTTTATTGCCCAAGCAACTTTGCTGGCCGATCAGGGACGTAATAATTTGGCCGGGTTGATCCGGGCCGGGGGGGTGTGAGGAGTGGCTGTCTGAGGGGAACAAAGCGAGTATAGCGGTGCATAGCTGTGCGTCGCCACTGCTCGCTACCGATAGCGACTTTATTTGCGCAAAGCTGGGAATCAGAACGTCAACAGTGCATGTCACATCAAACCTTGTCACCTTATGAGGCTTCTGTTTCCTAGTTGTAACGGTGTCATGTATCCCTGCAATCTCATGATCCTTCCCGAACTATTGACAAGTCTGATATCATACCGATAAGCCATGTATTCTCTTGACGGGCACGGTACGACTGTCTTCGTTGATAAATCGAATTAGTAATTCATGTTACTAGACTAGAAACACGTAATGGACGAGATCACTCGCACAAAACGCAACCGACTACCGTCAATGTACGATGTTGCCCGGTTGGCCGGTGTCTCACAGACAACGGTATCGTTTGTGGTCAACAACGTCGCGAGTGCTGCCATCAGTCAAGAGACGCGCGATCGCGTCTGGGCTGCGGTTCATGCTCTTGGCTGGCGGCCCAATGCAATGGCGCGTAGCTTACGGACACGCCATTCACAAACATTGGGGTTAATCTCTGACGAAGTTGTTACCTCGCCGTATGCGGTACGCATAATCCTTGGAGCGCAAGAAGCCGCATGGGTAGGGCAACAGATGTTATTAGTGGTGAATACAAGTGGCCAATGTGATATTGAGCAAACGGCATTGCGTTTCATGTTGGAACGGCGAGTGGAGGGGTTGATGTATGCGACTATGTACCATCACGAAGTTGTCCCTCCACCTGAGCTGCAATCGGTACCGGTAATACTTGTCAATTGTTTTGTTGCCGACCGTTCATTGCCAGCGATCATTCCTGATGAGGTGCAGGGGGGCTATACCGCTACCGAAGCGCTCATTCAACGTGGCCACTATCGGATCGCTTTTATCAACGAGGTGATCCCGATGCCGGCACTGTTTGGGCGCTTGGAAGGTTATCGGCAGGCACTTGCCAATTATGGCTTGCCGTTTGATCCAACGTTAGTGCGGAGTTGCCATTCCAACGCTCACGATGCCTTTGCCGTCGCATTCGCTTTGCTCGAGCGTGAAGATCGGCCGACGGCGATCTTCTGCTTTAACGACAAGATGGCGATGGGTGTTTACGATGCCATCAAACGACTGGGCTTGCGGATACCGCAGGATGTGGCAGTGATCGGTTTCGATAACCTTGAATTGATCGCTGCGCAACTTTATCCACCGCTGACAACGATTGCATTACCCCACTACGAGATGGGTCGGCGTGCGGTTGAGTTGTTGCAAGCCTCGCCTGCTGGCGAGAATGTACCACCAACACAGCATTACCTTCCCTGCCCGCTGGTTGAACGGGCGTCAATTTAGTTGCTGCCAGTTGTTTGGCGCAGCATAGCAACGCGTTAGAAAGGAGGCGTATATATCCCATTTGCCGTTCTTCATAACATTGTCAATGGTGACTAGTATCCAGTGGAAGGAGCCGAAACAATGCATCGTTCGCGATTGACCTTGTTTGTTTCATTGATGGTCGTGGTCAGCTTTGTGTTGGCCGCGTGTGGTGGTTCGGCA
>NZ_CALLJH010000049.1:0-49912 GCF_938091255.1 uncultured Chloroflexus sp. | reverse complement strand
GGGGTATCCCCCACTCCGGGGGTGGTAACCCACGTGTTCCTCAGCCGTTCGCCACGCAGCCGGCACAGGGCCGCTGCGTTCGACTTGCATGCATTAGGCACGCCGCCAGCGTTCGTCCTGAGCCAGGATCAAACTCTACATGATTGGTGCTGAGCCACAGCTTGCGCTGTTTCCCGTCACCGAATTGACATGGCGTTTATCTCTGGTTCACTCGTCATTCAGTTGTGAAGGTGCTTCTGCGGAACGAGGGAGAAAACAAAACCAAGAAAACTCAGCGTACTGAATTTTCTTGGCGACGTCTCTGAATTGTCTTCAGCGCGTTTCGCTCGAGTTTGCTCTCCACTTGTTTGGTCTGCCTCGCTGCTCGCGAGTGAGACCTCGTTCGTTCCAGCCCGCGTAGTATAGCACGCTGGTCGTAGGTTGTCAAGAGGGTACAAAATTTCGCATTTCTGCCCTTGAGGAAGCCTTAAATCAATTTTTTGAAGCAAGAGCAATTTTGTGAATTTTTCACCACTTTCACAACGAACCGTGCGCGCTAGCTGTGTTACGATTTATGAGGCATTGATCAGAACGACGAGTAGTGAGGAGCTATGCTGAACCTTTCGCAAGCGTTGCGCAGCGTGTCGGTAGTTGAAATCGCCAGCTATATCCCGGGGCCACTTTGTGCCGCAATCCTTGCCAAGTTAGGGGCAACGGTGATCAAGATTGAACGTCCCGGCGGAGACCCGATGCGCACCCTACCTCCACTCGATCAGACTGGTGAAAATCCGCTCTTTTCGCTGCTTAATCACGCCAAGCAATGCCGGGTGCTGAATCTGCGCCAAGCAAACGATCAAGCAGTCTTGCACGATTTGGTACGGTCGGCTGATGTGCTGATCGATGGCTTGCGCCCGGGTGCGCTTGGCCGGCTCGGTCTGTCTGATGACGTGTTGTTACAGGCTAATCCGCGGTTGCTGATAGTAGCCATTGGCGGTGCGCCGGCAACCCATACGCGCCGCGCCGAGGCGTTGCACGATTTGAACGCACAAGCGTTAAGCGGGTTGCTCGCTGCTGGCGAGCCGCCACCGCGCGTACCCGGTGTTCACGCCGCTGATATGGTGAGCGGCTTGATGGCCGCCAGCGCCGTCTTGGCCGGCTTGCTCGCCCGTACTACGACCGGCCAAGGCGGTCGCATCGAAACCTCAATGCTTGCCGCTGCGCGTTGGCTCAATACACCAGCATTGGCGCTCGCGATCGCTGGGTTGGCGGCTGATGATACGCTTAGCGGTGGTCTCGCTTGTTACCGTCTGTATCAGACGGCTGATGGCCGCTTTCTCGCTGTCGCTGCACTCGAAACCCATTTCTGGCAACGGGTCTGCACGGCGCTCAACCGGCCCGATCTCGTTCCATTACAGTACGACCCTGCTGCTCAGCCGATACTCACCACTGCGCTAGCGGCGGCTTTTCGCCAGCGCTCACTCACTGAATGGATGGCAATCTTCGCGCCGCTCGACGCATGTGTTTCGCCCGTCTTGACCCCGCAAGAAGCAGCGCAAGACGGGCCAGTAAGCGTGGCGTTGGCGATCGAAACCTGATCTACGGCATCGGGTTAACCGATTGGCCAGCCGCAAGTTGGGCAATCGCCGGTCGTAGCTCGTCGAAGGTAATCCCACCTTCGTAGCGCGCTTGGATTACACCGTTGCCATCGACAAGGAATGTCCACGGCTCGGTGCGGAGATTCCACTCTTGCATCGCCGGCACGAGCTTGGCCTGTTGAAACGACTCGCCGAATGGATAGGGGTACACCTCAACGTGAATGAAGTTGACCCGATCGCCAAATTCGCTCTTGAGTTGCTTCAAAACACTCATATTCGGTGCGCAAACCGCTGTTTGGCAGAAACTTGGCGTTGAGAACGTCACCACGAATGGCTTGCCGCTCGCTATAGCATCAGCAATGGTCAGCCGGTAGAAATCAGGATCAGGCCGCGGGTCTGAGGTTAACTGATCGAGCGCAGGCACATCAGCCGCGGTCAGATTGCGTGACGGGATGGCTTTATCACCGACCATGGGCGCAAAGGCGCGCTCGCTTACATCGAGCCGAATGCGACTCTTCTGCGTACCACCTGCCTGCGGAATGACAATTTCGGCTTCCCAACCGCCAGCCCGATCGAGATTGGCGTAAGCAACGTAGAGACCGACCGGCAGCCCTTGACCTCGATAGACGGCCTTGGCCGTTGTGACCGGCTGGGTGCGATCACCGCCGGGGCCAACGTAGTATAATGTTACATCAAGTGAAAGATTTGGATCGTTGAGCGGCACACCACCCTGTAATAAGCCAAACGGCAGCCGGTTAAGACCAACCACCAATTCTGATGCGGCAATCACTGGTGCAATTGGCGCCGCCTCGGCTTGAGGTGACGCTACTTGGCGGCCACAGCCTGAGATGAAAACGGCCACGAGCAACACCATCGCCAAAATAAGACGCGAGTGCATAACAAACGTTCTCCTCTATTGCAAGACATCACGACGAAACGTGGCTCGATACGTGGTTTCGGCTCGTTCCACCACAACGGTAATTTCCCACCAGCCTTCCATAGTGTACGCTGTGCGCGTCCAATAACGCCCCGGCCCGTCTGGCAAGGCGACCGGTCGCGTCACCCCCATTGGCATCTCCGGCATATCGAGATCGAGATACACGTTGGCGTCATTAACCGGATTGCCCTGCGCGTCAGTGAGCAAAACCACAAAATCGACCGCCGTATTCATCTTGGCCCGGTCGGGCGTGTCGAGAGTGATTGACAAGCCATCAACGATTTTCGTTTCGCGCAACGGTGTCACGCTGTTGCCACACGCCGTTACGAGAGCAAGCAAGACAACAAAACCGAGTGAACGAATGAAACCCGTCATAGCGATTTCCGTACACCTTCGACCAACAATGGCAAGGCTGCCAACTGGACCAGATGAAACAGGCCGTTGTGATCGAATGGTATCTCGCCAATCACGACTTCAAGCGAACTGGTCTGAATACCAGCGGCAGCGATCGTGACTAAAATCCCCAGCATGATCCGATCAGCACCGGGCAATTGGCGACGACGGGCCAAATCGGCATAGATAGCCAATGCACTGACCATCGCTACCAATTCGTAGATAATAAACGCGAGAAAACCCCGCTGCACCCGCCGGCTGAGCCACGTAAAACCGGGAGCGATTAGGGCTAGCACTGGCAAAACGCACTGCCCGGTTCGTTCTCCCCAGCGATCGCTGAACGCAGCGGTCGTGAAAAGAGCAATGATGAGTGCCAGCAATACGTTCAGCGGTTGCCACAAACGCTCACGGGTTGAGGGTGAGAGGCGCAACCCATGCACAATAGCCCCCAGCGCACTGCTGGCGGCCAAGAGGGCAAAAGCGACTTGCCAGATGCGCCGGCGCCAACCTGCAACGCCGCGTAAGCGTTGTATCGCAATCAGCGCTGCTCCTGCCAGCGCCAAATCAGTTGCCGCTGTGGTCTGTTCACGCCGATCAGCAATAAGGAGATCGACAAGCCATTGCTTCACATGGCAACCTTGGTCTAGAGCACAATCTTTCGTTCAGCGATCAGGCGCTGGCGCAAACGGCGAAAGAGCGTGTCGTAATCGAGCCGTTCGTGCGTAATCTCATATTTGTACGCCTGCAACATCTGATGCACCTCGGCATTCAGGCGATCTTCCACCTGAAGTTCATCAGTCATAATATCGACAATGGCAGCCCGCAGTTCTGGATCGCCAGCTTGAAACAGCACCCCATCCGTCTCGGCCAACACATCGACCAGCATCGTCGCAAGTTGCTCAACTTTCGCTGGAGAAAGCTTCATTGGTGCCCCCTCTAAATGCGTCCAGCGGCCCGAAACGCGCGCCGCACCTCGGCTAGTTCGGCGAGCCGTTCGGGCGGCAACGGGCGCGCGCCGCCAAAGAGATGGGCCGCCAGCAAGGTGCGCGCGCAGTGTTCAATTTGTTCCATGCGGTGAAACGCCTGCATCAACGTGGCACCGTAGGTCAAGGCGCCATGGTAGGCCAGCAAGATGGCCTCGTGATCGGCGACAAACGGCGCAATCGCCGCGCCCATTTCAGGAGTGCCGGTCAGGGCGTAGGGTGCGGTTGGAATTGGCCCTAAGGCGATCAACGCCTCTGGCAACAATGGTTCCGCTAAGTTGACTCCGGCTAACGTCGCCCCCACTGCCGTTGGCGGATGGGCATGGACGCACGCCATCACGTCGGGCCGCTGGCGATAGACGAAGAGGTGCAGATAGCGCTCGGACGATGGTTGGCGGCCCGGCGCACCCCGAATCAAGTGGCCATCAAGATCAACTACAACGACATCGTCAACGGATAACATCCCCTTCGCCAAACCTGCCGGCGTCATCAGGATCGTCCCATCGGGCAACCGCGCCGAGAGATTGCCGTCGCCGGCAACGATCAACCCGCGCTCGTACAATAAACGACCGCATAGAACCATCTCGGCGCGCAGCGCCGCTTCTACCTCAGTGAGTTCGGTGGTTGTCATAGCGTTTGTGTTGGCGTAAACGGAAGAACAAGACAGCGGCAACAATCCAGCCCGACCATGCCAGTAGCGGACGGCTAAACCGCATGATAAGCATTACGATGAGTAGTACGGTTCGCAAACTCTGAATTACTAGCCGCTTAGCAAGGTCAGGGCGTGGCGTTGCCGTCCAATCAATCTGGTTGAGACGCGGCAATAAGCCGCGTTCCACACACCCTTCAAGTGAAAAGAGGTAAAGGGTATCGGTGTAATGTGCGGCGAGTTGCAAATCACGTTCGAGCGCGTCCCACGTGAGTGGAGGCAAATCTTCGGCGCTGCTTGATCGCACGGCGCTGCCGACAATACAACCGACCCCGATCGCATCAGCCGCCGGGCCGTAACTGTCGATCAGTGCGCCGCCGAGATCGTTACCCAATTTTTCGATCGGAATACTGCTAAAGCAGAGCAACACCTCTACGTCAGCCGGGAGATCGACAATATCGAGTGCGCGTTGAATGGTTGTAGTCGCAGCACGCCGATCATCGATGATCAAGGGCAACTGGTAGGTATGCACCTCGTAGCCGTCGTGGTGCATTTCGGCGATCAAATCAATGTAAGCGGCCCGCGCGCTCTCGTACAAGACATTTTCGTGGGCGAGCCAGATCCGGCGAGCAATGTCACGAATGCCACGTCGCCGGCTGGCAATCACTTCCCCTAGCGGAGGCTCAATATCAAGCCCAATCGCCTGAAAGTGCAGCTTGTGCGCGATCGCCCATTGCCGCGCGGCACGGTAGCGCTCAATCGCTTGCGGATAGTTCTGGAGGTTAAACCAGAACCCTTCTTCCGCCGGCAATAGCAACCATGCAATCACCGGGATCCGGTGTTGGTTGAGGGTGGCAATTGCTTGCGCCGTCTCTGCCGAGAGATTGTGCAGGGCGACAGCAACGCCGTACTCACCGGCGGCGAGAAAGTCGAGCAACCCCGGTGTGGCGAGTAACTCAAGCAGGGCCGGCCCCTCAAGCTCACAGAAGAAGATGATGTGGGGTCGCCCCAGCGTTGATGGTATTACGGCTGGCAGTGATCTCGTTTGCACGTCTGCATTATAGCACTGTCGCTTTCACGCCGTCGCCAGTTGCGGATGGCGCCGCCAGTGTTGCGTCGCCTGCTCATAGGCGTAAGCTAGTTGTAAGACTCTGACATCGGCACGCGGACGGCCGATGATCTGCAACCCGACCGGTAATCCGTCAGGGGTGAAGCCGGCTGGCACGGCGATTGCCGGCGTATTACAGACCGAGATGTAGTAGCACGAGCGCATCCATTCGATATAGTTGCGCATCGGTATGCCATTGATCTCGGTAATATACGGTTGGTCGACCGGGAATGGCGGCACTTGGCTCACCGGCGCGATAATGAATTCATAGGTCTGCATAAACTCGTGCAGGCGTGCTAGCAACGCCGCGTGTAAGCGCATTGCACGCCCAACCTGCGGCCCGCTCAACGCTCGCCCGGCCTCGATGTTCCAAACCACCGTATCTTTCATACGAGCGCGTTCGCGATCGAGCAGCTCACCGAGTGCAAGTTCGTAGCGAAAGGCGCGCATGACCTGAAAGATCTCGTCGGCGTCGCTGAGATCAGGAGTCGCCTCTTCCACAATGCAACCGAGCTGCTCGAACACGGCCCGTTGCGCGGCAATCACGTCGCTCACCCGCGAATCAACCGGCAAACCACCTAGATCCGGACTCCACGCCACCCGCACACCGCGCAGATCGCATTCAAGCGGTTGGGCAAAGATGCTGGCCGGCTCGCTGATCGAGAGCGGCGCGCGTGGATCAGGCCCGGCAATGGCTTGCAAGATCAGGGCAATATCGGCCACCGTGCGCGCCATTGGGCCATCGATCGCGAATGGCAAGTATGGGGTGGGATCCGGCCAAACCGGCACGCGACCGGGTGAGGTGCGAAAACCGACCACGTTACAATAACCGGCTGGATTGCGCAGCGAGCCGCCCAAATCGCTCCCATCGGCAATCGGGATCATCCCGCATGCCAATGCCACGGCCGCCCCGCCACTACTGCCACCGCAGGTTTTGCTTAGGTCGTAGGGATTGCGGGTGGGGCCAAAAATTGGGTTAAAGGTCTGCGAACCAGCGCCAAATTCGGGAGTGTTGGTCTTGCCGATAGTCACGGCCCCGGCAGCTTTGAGGCGAGCAACGATCAGAGCGTCGAAGTCGGGCACAAAATCGGCAAAGATCGGCGAGCCATAGGTGGTACGCATGCCTTTGGTTTCGGCCAGATCTTTGTGCGCCACCGGCAAGCCAGCCAACGGGCCGGGATCCTCACCGCGCGCTAGCGCCTGATCAATGGCACGAGCGCGATCACGCGCACCTTCCACATCGAGCGTGACAATCGCATTCACCAATGGATTGAGCGCTTCGATCCGAACTAAATGAGCCGCAAGCACTTCGCTGGCCGAGATGGCACGCTGGCGGATCAAACGGGCAATGGCGGTCGCCGGTTGTAAACAGAGGTCGGTAGGCATAGGAATCTCTCGTTCAAGGCAACGGATGGTAGCGATCGGTCATTATCGCAGCTCGCAGAGGTTATGATACATCGGAATGCCTACAATGGATTGCAAGTCTTTCCTATGATGGCAGGCCTGATGTGGGAATAGCCACGAAAAGACACACATGACGCAAAGAGGAAACGTCAAGATTTTGGAGACTTTTGTGTGTTTCTGTGACAATTCCAAGCCCCACGCCGCCCGCAATATCCCCGGCCCTAAAGGGTCGAGCGATGGGTGCGAAGCCCGCTCCGCAGGCTTGGTTACCACTAATGCAGAAGGTGACCAGCAGATTTTTGCGGCTTTTGTACGTTTTGGCAGCTATTCCGTGGTGTATGATGAGAACGCATAGCAGAAGACAAGTATGAGCAACGGATTGTCTACCACAACCTAGGCTTTGCTCGTTTACGAAAGAAACCATGCCTAATGAATGACTGGATCATTTACGGTGCGAACGGCTACACTGGCGAACTGATTGCCCGCGCGGCAGTAGCAGCCGGTCTACGACCGCGGTTGGCTGGGCGTAATGCGGCTGCAATTAGGACGTTGGCCAACACGTTAGGTTTGCCATTCACCATTTGCCGGCTTGAGGATCGAGAGGGGTTACACCAAGCGTTGCAAGGCGCGCAAGTGGTACTACACTGCGCCGGTCCTTTCCAAGAGACCAGTGCGCCGATGGTTGAGGCATGCCTACAGACGGGAGTTCACTACCTTGACATCACTGGCGAGATTAGCGTCTTTGAGGCCGCAGCCAAGCAAGATGCCGCTGCCCGACGAACGGGAGTGATGTTGATGCCGGGAGTTGGTTTTGATGTTGTGCCATCCGATTGTCTGGCCGCTCACCTTGCCCGCCGGTTGCCGGAGGCGACGTCGTTGGCGCTGGCGTTTCGCACCTTTGGCAGTATCTCGCGCGGCACTGCGATCACGATGTTGACTATGACCACTCGCGGTTGTGAGCGGCGCAACGGCCAGCTCATTATCACACCGCCATTGCACGAGGTGCGCATGTTCGATTTTGGGCGGGGGCCTCAGCCGTGCGTGAGCATTCCGTGGGGTGATGTCGCCACTGCCTACTACACCACCGGCATTCCCAACATCAAGACCTTCGTAGCGATCCCACGCCGCGCACAGCGTTGGTTCAGCTTAGCTCGGCAGCTCCTGCCAATCGTGCAGCTACCAACAATACGAGCAGGATTGCGCCACTTGCTAGCACGGACATTGCACGGACCCGATGCCACCACCCGCGCTACTGGGCGAAGCATCATCGTGGGGGAAGTCACCGATACGACGGGACGGTGCGCAACCAGCCGTTTGACCTGTCCAGAGGGCTATACGCTCACCGTGCAGACGGCGCTGCTGATTGTGCAGCGGGTCTTGAACGGCCACACAACCGCCGGCTTTCATACCCCGGCAGGATTGTACGGACCGGATTTGATCTGCGAGGTGCCGGGAGTAACAAGGAGTGACGAATAGCGATACAGCTATATGCCAGTATGTTGGCATGTATTGAGCAGAAACTCTTTCACCATTTCGTGGTAACTGCTATATGGCAGTAGAGATGCCGCATTCCATATCTCCCACTGCGGTAGTTCTACGTCTACACGCGAAACTTTGCCGGGTCGAAGGTGGAGCTACAAGCAACAACCACATGACCGTCCTTTCCAACGAATATTCAAGAGCCGACAGAACACACGAGTGTAGATGTAGGGGATGGCTTTGAGATGAGGCGGTTCATCCTCAATTCCTGCCCTTCTCCCACTGGTGCTAGCGAGGCTCCTGTGTTCCACGCCCGCAATGCCGTGCCTGCCATCTCGTAGCTCCCCCTCGCCCGCCCTGAGGGGGTGAGGGTCAGCAGCTTGCACAGCAGGCTTTGTCAGCCGAGCGAGGTCCTTCCGGGCCGGGTTCTCTGCCCAACGGTGCAGCGCGACGGGTTTTTTCGATTGTTACGCAAACCAACTTCAGGGCCGGGTTCCCTACACAGCGGCCTAGGCGATCTCCTGTGTTCCACGCCCGCAATGCCGTGCCTGCCATCTCGTAGCTCCCCCTCGCCCGCCCTGAGGGGGATGAGGGTCAGCAGCTTGCACAGCAGGCTTTGTCAGCCGAGCGAGGCCCTTCCGGGCCGGGTTCTCTGCGTAGAAGTAAGCGGCTGTGCTCAACCATACGTTCTATCAGCCCTCTCCTCTGGGGCGGGCGAGGGGTGCGCAGCGCCAAGCGTTGAGGCATTGCACAGCGATCAATCAATAGTTACAATCGATTTCTGTCCACCTCTCAACCACCAAATACCAACGCGTTCCCATTAGGAGGAACGCACCTATCCAGTGCTTCATCCACCCAAACGTGCGTTACGTTTTTAGCGGCCATTCTCTACGACAACCAGCGTGCCCGCCGGATACCGGCGGGCACATCTGCCAAAAGCCACCTTAGGATTGCGTTGCGTGCCTCGTAAGCGAGCGCGCCTGCCAACAGCTTGATAACCAGCATGAATCACCCAAACCGCAACCAATCCTTCTTGGTTTACCCCAACCACCTGCCAATCACCGGCTCGTGGTCGAACAAGACAACGTTTGCCAGCCGCCATAGAACCTTGCTTTCTAACGACCCATCTGGCGCACGATTTGCTGCCGCTCCTCGGCAGTCACGAGACCAAAGCTGTCACCGCGATTCAGGTAAACAATCTCTTCGTTCTTGATCCCAACCACTAGATCGGGCAAGGAATCGCCGTTTAGATCGGCCAAGCGCATCGTGATCGGCGTCAAATCCTCGTTCGCCCCTACCAAGTATGGCCCGATCAGCGTGCGCGTCTTGCTCACGTCACCACCGGGAATTTCGAGGATCAACACCTGCCGATCGAGATTCATCGCGATCAGGCGCGTTGGCCTAACGGTCTCCTCGGCGCGACCGACATCCGCCGTCAGATGGAACGTGCGTGGTCGCCCATACCGCCAGTCATCAACCACTACTTGCCCCCAGCTAATGACGGCGCTGACCAGCACATAAAGCGCCAGAACTGCCAACAACCCAGTCACGATATATGCTGTGGTACCGAGAGCTGGCGCCGGCACGGCCATCGTAGACATCCGGCGCGGTGAACGGATTTCACGACTTGTTACTGCCATAGCAGCCCTCCTCCGCGAAATAGCCAGTATCATAATAGAACAAAAGTTCGCCCGCTCACTTGTTCGAAAGTATACCAGAGCCACGATGGACTGTCAAGAACTTTTGTACTACTTTTTCAACAACCGGTGGGCAAGGCGGTTGTGGTACAATGCCATGCGAGTATTTGTTGCGTCACGTTCCGGTGGTTAAACGCTCAGACGGGTACTGCGCCTGCCGTATGCTACTTGAGTTGCAGATTCAGGATTTTGCCATTATTGACCGTCTGCATCTGCGCTTTGAGCAGGGCTTTAACGTGCTGACCGGCGAAACCGGCGCTGGTAAGTCGATCATTATTGATGCCCTCGGCACCTTGCGCGGCGAACGAGTCGATCCCACCTTTGTGCGCGCTGGCTGTACTCGCGCCCGGATCGAGGGCGTCTTTAGTCTCGATGATTGCCCGCACTTGCTCCCCCTGCTCACCGAACACGATCTGCTGGACGAAGATGAAGATCAGGTCATCCTCGCCCGCGAGATTTCGGCTGAATCGGGACGAAGCGTCGCCCGCATCAATGGCCGAGCCGTCAACAGCGCCACCCTGCGCGAAATCGGCAGTCGTTTAATTGATATTCATGGCCAGCACGAGGGCCAATCACTCTTCAACCCGCGCACCCACCTTGAGTTACTCGACCGCTTCGGCGATCTGTTGCCGCTCCGCCAACAAGTAGCCGAACAATTGGCCGCGCTGCGCGTTGTGCAAGCCCAGTTGGTCGATCTGCGCACCGGTGAGGCGCGCCGGCAGGCTCGGATTGAGGAACTAGAAATGCTGCGCACCGATGTGGCGGCGGCGAAGCTCAAGCCGGGTGAAGAGGAAGCGTTGCTGCGCGAGCGTTCGATTATGCAGAATGCAACGCGCATCGCCACGCTGGCTGATGACGCTTACCGGGCGCTGTACACCGGCACCGAAGGGCGTGGCGAGCGACCGGCAGTTGAGTTGCTGTCACTGGCGGCTGATGCGCTCACCGAGCTGGCCCGTTTCGATGAGCGAGCCGGGCCGTTGGCCCAGCAGGCTACCGAGTTGCATTACCAGCTCGAAGAGCTGGTGATCGGGTTGCGCCGCTATCGCGCCGATCTTGACGTTGATCCGCGCCGGCTCGATGCGATTGAAGATCGCCTCACCGTGTTGCGTGATCTGCAACGCAAGTATGGCGTGGATGTGGCAACGTTGATCGAGCGAGCCGCCAGCGCCGAGGCCGAGATCGAGCGGTTGAGCAACAGCACCGCCCAGATCGCCGCCCTTGAGACGCAAGAGCAACACCTGCTCGCTGAATTGGCCCGCCGCGCGCTTGAGCTGTCGCAACGGCGGCGGCAGGCCGGTGAGGAGTTGAGCCGTCAAATCAGCGCGGCGATGCGTGATTTGGCGATGCCACATGTGCAGTTCGCTGTCCAAATTGATCACGCCGATGATCCGAACGGCCCGCTAATCAATGGCCGCCGGCTGGCCTGCGATCGTACCGGCATCGATCGAGTCGAGTTTCTGATCTCACCGAACCCCGGCGAGCCATTGAAACCGCTGGCCCGCATTGCTTCCGGCGGCGAGAGCGCGCGCTTGCTGTTAGCGCTGAAATCGATTTTATCGCAGGTTGATGAGGTGCCGACGCTGATTTTTGATGAGGTTGACGCTGGAGTGGGCGGGCGCGCCGGGCATGTGGTCGGCCAAAAGTTGTGGGCAATCAGCCAGCGCCATCAGGTGTTGTGTATTACCCACCTGCCGCAAGTCGCCGCTTTTGCTAACGCCCATTACCATATTCGTAAAGAAGTGGTCGCTGGACGCACCCGCACCAGCGTTGAGTCATTGTCGCCCGAACAACGGATCGATGAGATTGCGGCTATGCTTGACGGCATACCCAACGACCATAGCCGGGCCAATGCCCGTCAGATCTTGGAACGGGCGCAGGCGTGGAAAGGAGGGGTGGCTGGGGCAACCCACGGGCCGTCCCCTCAGCGAGCTTCATAAACCGATGAGCAGGGCAGCCAATCGGCTGCCCTAATAGAGAGGCCGTTGTCGCCACTATGTCTCCCCAAAGTTCGCTAAGTCGCTGGAGCGCGTGGATCGTTGAGGCGAGCTGGTTGCTGGCGCTGACGCTGGTACCGATCTACTTCAACCTCTATTCCGCGCGCCATTTTGAACCTGATAAAGCGGCAACGCTGCGTTCGCTGGCGCTGATCGGGGTTGCTGCCGCCATCGTCTGGCTGCTCGATTGGCTGAACCAGCGCGCCTCAGATCAGCCATCAGCCAACGGCTCATGGTGGGCCGCGCTGCGCGCAATGCCGCTCTTCTGGCCTACGGTTGCCTACACTGCCGTCTTTATCCTAACGACCGTTACCTCGATCACTCCCGCCGCCAGCCTGTGGGGGTCATACCAGCGGATGCAGGGACTGTACACCTACCTCTCCTATCTTATGCTCGGCGTGCTGGCGGCATTCACTGTGCGCACCCCTGCCCAACGTGAACGTTTTATCACGATGAGCCTCGCCGCCGCTGCGGTGGTGGCAGTGTACGGCATCATGCAGCACTACCAGCTTGACCCGCTGCCGTGGCGCGGCGATGTAATTGCGCGGGTGGCTTCGACGCTCGGCAATTCGATCTTTGTAGCGGCGTATCTCATCATGATCGTGCCGCTGGCGCTTTACCGGCTGTTCGCGGCGCTAGCCGCCTCGCGTAATGCGCCGCTCACTTCGCAGCCGTCTGCCGAATGGCGCTGGACAATAGCGCGCGGCCTGCTCTGGCTGGCCGGCATGCTGCTGATTATCGCGATTTTGAAGTTTAGCGTCGCGATCCGCACAATTGATTTCCGCTACTGGTGGCTCTTTCCGGGAGCAGTAATCTGCGCGACGGCGCTCTGGTGGTTGCTGACTATCAACCGCAGCCAGCCGCTGCCACGTTGGCCCCTCCTGCTCACCTTCGCGTATCTGCTCGGTTTTGGGCTGGCCTTCGCCGTCAATGCCACCACTGGCGTGCAACAGTTCGCTACTCCTGACATTGCCGCTAATGCGCTCGATTGGTGGCTGTGGTTGGGATTGGCAGTGGTCGCGCTGCTCGCCGGCTATGGGTTAACCCTGTTCGGCCCAGCGCCGGCGGAGCCATCGCGGTTGGGATGGCAGCTCAAGGCAGCGGCCAGCGCCATTGTGCTCGCTCTTGTCATCGTCACCATCTTTTTTAGCCAGAGCCGCGGGCCGTGGATTGGTCTGGGAGCAGGTCTGTTTTTGTTCGTATCACTCACGCTGTGGTACGGGCGAAAGCGGCTACATGTGAGCGGCAATTGGCACGGCAGCCGGTTGCTAGCGCAGGCGCTGGCGGCTTGGGTGGCGATCACGCTGGCGACCGGCGGCTTTCTGATTGTGTTTAACCTCTCGGATGCGCCCTTCTTTACCCAATTGCGCGAGGTCCCGTACCTTGGCCGGATGGGCCGGCTGTTGGAAGTCGAGAGCGGCACTGGGTTGGTGCGACGCTTGATCTGGGTGGGAGATGAGCACGCTGGCGGAACCATTGGTCTTATCACCAGCGACCCGCTGCGATTACTGATCGGTTGGGGGCCAGAGAGCATGTTTGTCGCTTTCAACCGTTTCTACCCGCCATCGCTGGCTAATGTCGAAGCGCGCGGCGCTTCGCCCGACCGCTCGCATCAGGCCTTTCTCGATGAAATTGTGACCAAAGGGTTGCTCGGCCTAACCGCTTATCTCTGGCTGATCGGCAGCTTTGTTTGGTTCTGCCTGCGCCAATTGCGCCAGCCGGCCAGTTGGCGGCACCATCTGCTTATCATCGCCATCCTGAGCGCGATCACGGCCCATCTGGTCGAGGGTTTGACCGGCATCCCAATTGTGGCGACGCTGATGATGTTTTGGCTGCTGCTTGGTCTCACGATTGCGGCTGAACGGGTCGAGTGCAGCCAAGAATCTGCCCCGGCGCCTGAGCCGGTCGCCACAACCAAGACGGCGGCACGTCAACCGGCCCGGCGCGGCCAGCAACGTCCACTCACGCGCCGGCCCGCTACGCGCCGGCCTGCTGCCGGTATGCTCGGCACTGCCGGCTTGATCGGCTTTGTTGCTGCCGGTTTGATCTGGTGGCTGAACATTCAGCCGGTCTATGCCGATATGCGTTTCCAGCAAGCGCAAAGCTACAGTGATCAGGGACAAGTCTCGGCGCGAGCACTGTTAGTTGCGCTCAACGAATCGATTGCCACCATTCGGGCTAATCCCGGCGAAGATTTCTATTACCTGCATTTGGCCCGCACTCTGATGAATCTAGCTGACACCCTGCGCGGGCAAGGCGCAGCGATGGGCGAGGCCGGCAAACCCGATCTCGACGCACTGCTGCGGCTTAATAGCGTGGAAGCGGTTTCCGCCTTCGTCCAACGCTCCGCCCCCCTCAGTTTGATTGCCTATGCCGAAGCAGCTCTGCAACGCGCTCACCAGCTCAGCCCACTCAACAAAGATCACTACGCTAATCTAGGTCGGATCAACACCTTCTGGTATGGGTGGACGGGTGACGTGCAACGGTTGTACACGGCACTCCAGTGGTACGAACGGGTGGCCGAGATTGCACCGCAAGATGTAGCCCTCATAAACGAACGAGCCGGTGTGTTGATGAAACTGGCCGAGCACGCAACAACGAGCGGCGATGCCGTCCAAGCTGGCGCCTTCTTCCAACAAGCTGACGAGTTATTGCAAACCTCAGCCCGGCTTGATCCGCGTTTTGGTGACACGGCGCTCCGACGCGGCGATTTGGTGCGCTTCCGCACCGGCGATCTCGACGCAGCTACGACATTCTACCTGAAAGCCATCGAACAGGCGCCGCAGCAGATGGTTGAAAACCTTGATCGGATTGCACGGGGGCTGAGCAGTCGGCCCGATCTGCTCAGTCAACTCCGCACCGCCTTTGCGGCGCAGGCTGAACTGGCCGAAAAGGCCCTCGCCGAAGTGCAAGGCAAGCCCGAACGGGCCATCGATCTGCCTGCCCTTACCGCGCAAGCTGCCGGCTTATACGCCGCCGTGGCCCGGCTAGCGGTGCAGACCGAGGATATGGCCGGCGCGGTCGCACCGTTTGCACGTGCAGTTGCTATTCAACCCGACAATGCTGCGTTGAGCGAGCAATACACGCTGATCCTCAGTGAAACGCTGCAATACGATGCGGCGCTCGCCGAAGCGCGCCGGTTGCTGGCGGTCTTGCAAACTAGCGGGCGCACCAACGAGATGGCGCGGGTCGAGCAGTTGATGACCTTGATTGAACAGGCGCGCAAATAACGCCAAGACTATAGGCAGCTTTGCATCTTGGCATTGAAACGACAGGCTATGGCTAACATCGCCCTCATCTTGATCGCTGCACTCACCTTCTCGATCCTCGCCACACCGATTGCGCGGCGCATGGCATTGCGCAGTGGTGTGATTGCCATTCCCCGCGCTCGCGACAACCACACCACGCCGATCCCGTTGCTTGGTGGGGCGGCGATCTATGCCGCGTTCGTCGCCGCCTTGCTCATTTTTGGCGATCAGGCCCATATTCGCGAATTGATTGGAATTTTGCTTGGCGCGACAATTGTGTCGCTGTTCGGGTTGGTTGACGACCGCTGGGGGATGCCGGCACTGATCAAGTTGGCTGGGCAAACGCTGGCAGCTATCGTTCTGCTGCTCGGCGGGACGCAGGTGCAACTCTTACCGTGGTCGGCGCTGAATTGGGCGATCACCCTGCTATGGGTGATTGTCATCACCAACGCGATCAATTTTCTCGACAATATGGATGGGCTATCCGGCGGGGTAGCTACGATCGCCGCCGCATTCTTCTTGTTGCTAGCAGCAATGAATGAACCGCGGCAGGTGTTGGTCGGCGCGATGTCGGCAGCGCTGATCGGGGCCTGCATCGGCTTTTTGCGCTACAACTTTAACCCAGCTAGCATCTTTATGGGTGATACCGGCAGCCTGTTTATCGGCTTTATGTTGGCGGCGCTCGCGATCAAGCTACGCTTTCTGAGCAATACCCCGCTGGTCACGTGGCTAGTACCGGTCTGCGTGCTAGGATTGCCGCTCTTTGATCTCGCGCTCGTCTTCGTGGCCCGGATCCGCCGGCGGGTCAACCCCTTCACCACTGCCGGCAAAGATCACCTCTCCCACCGCTTGTACGCGCTCGGAATGACCAAGCGCGAATCGGTACTGACTTGTTATTTGCTGGCCGGTGCAAGCGGGTTGGTAGGGGTCTATGTCACTCAAGCGCGGCCCTTTGAGGCCTACCTCGTGTTTGCCGGCCTGCTAGTCATTGCCATCAGCGGGATCGTCTGGCTCGAACGGGTCTGCCCATCAGGGCAGCCACGGCAGGGAAGGTAGTGGTGTAGGGGCAGCGTGCATACTACCCCTACACCCCCGCACCAACATCGCTACTCCTCGCGCGATGTCCACGCCTCGTACAGCTCGTCCTTGGTCTTGATACCAAGCCGCGGCAAGGCATGGTTGACGACATAGGTCGCCGCGGTATGGCGGTTCTCCCACATCGCCTGATGCGCTTCGGGCAACTGCTCCCACGGCACCACTGCCGGTTCGGTGATCGTGATCAGACCGGCGCTGATCTCTTCGTTCATCCGCACAATCTCATAAGCGTTCGAGAGGTGCGTACCGAAGATCTGAGCCGTCGGCATATAGATACGGCGCTGGCGCACCCAAATCTGCGGCGCGAAGAACGAATAGCGCCGCCCGCCGATATCCTCGAAGTAGACGATCCGTCCGGTGAAGGGCTTGATCAGCATCGCGCTCACCGCGAGCGCATCGTGGCCGGCACGCTCGATGATCAAGTCGGGATAGCCGCGCGGGTTATCAGGGGTGCGCAAGAAGCCGCCAACCGCACTGCCGATCGGCTTGAAGGTCAGGTCATTGAAACGACGCACCGCCTCTTTGAGACCCTGCGGATCCTTGCGCGAATCGGGTAGCGGCGGCATCGTTTTCGGCCACTCGAAATCATCGCCGAAGCGCCGCTTGAGATCGGCGATGCTGACCACGCCGCGCAATGCCGCACCAAAGCCCAACGAGAGCACAAACTCGCGTTGCGCATCGCTAGCCGTCACCACCACAATCCGCGCCCCCATCAACCGTGCTGCCTCAATTGCTTCAAGGCCGCTGCTATCGATGAGATCATCGCTACCCACACCGTAGTAGATCAAGACCCCCTCACCGGCGCGCAACCCAGCCCGGCGCAGCATCTCGGTCGGCGAAGCTGCGCCGGGTTTGCCAATGAAGGTGAAGTGATAACCGCTGCTCGCACCGTAGAAGGTCAGGGTTGGGATATGGCCATCACGCGGCTCACCGAGCAGTTGGAAGCTGCGCGGGAAGGCCGTCTCGCCAGCGTGCGAGACCACGTAATCGGCCAAGCGACCATCGTTCTGGGATCGGAACATCTCGAGCAACGGATGGCCGGCAGCCTCCCATGACGCCCATTCAGACGGGTCTTCCGGCACGCGGGTGAAGCAATTGGCGATCGCCGGATCTTTGCGGTTAATTGCCCCCTTGCCGCCTGCTCCGATCACCGTTGCTGCGCGGTCAGCCGAGCTGACCATACCGATCACATTGAGGCCGTTGCGGGCCGCAGTGCGGGCCGCATCGAGACCGGTACCGGTTGCCGCGCCCTCGATGAAAATCGTGCGGCCGGGTTGCACCCGCAGCGTGGTAAAGAGCGCGCGATAGATCGTGCCCAGATTGAGGATATAGCTACCCGCCGCCTCGATGGTCATATCTGGTAACACCGGCATACACTGCGGCGCTTGCGCCACCATAAACTGCTGGTGTGAACCATCAGGCGTATCATTGCCTTGGATGACGAAATCGACTGCCATCGGATCAAGGCCCACCAACGGCGAGAGCAGATCGTTCTGACCAGAGTAGATAGCGACCAAATCGCCGATCTTCAGCCGGCCTTCGCGGCGCGCCTCTTCACCGAGCGCCACCACCAAACCGATCCCGCCCGAACCGGTCACGTGCCAGTCACGGTCGTGTTCGTCGAACCGCGACACCGGAATGCCGGTAATCGCCCAAATATCGTTGAAGTTGACTTCCGAAGCCAGCACGTAGATGAGCGCCTGATTGGCCCGAGGCCGCTCGACCGGAATGATAATCTGCTTCTCAGCCACGATCGGGTCGCCGTGCATCGCCGCACCGGTCTCTGGATCGCGGATGAAAGCCTGCGCGTACTGCCACTTCGGAATCCGATCGACGCCGGGGAAGAAGGGCGAACCGATCGGCAATAGCTCCTTCTGCTCTAGCAAGAGTTGCTCCTGTTCGGGAGTGATCAATGGCCGGCGTGTGGGCAACGGCGGGCTATGGCGATCGAGGAACTCACGGATCCCACGCTTGCCACCATTCGGATCAACCACTGCCTCGGCAAATAGCTTCGCCTCGTGCTCAAGACCGGCCTCGAAACCATGGATGAAGCCGTAGCGGATCGCATCAAGGGCGCGATGCACGGCGGCGTCACGCCCAACGATATGCGACTGCTTGATAATGCGCTCAACCCGCGGATGAGCAATGATCGAGCGCAGCTCGTCATCAGCGAAGTGCGGGTTGGGCTTACGCCACTCTTCGAGCTGCTCGTGACGGTGGCGGAAGGCCTTGGTGACTGCCGCCTCTTCGCGCAACGTGCCATCGGGACCAATCGCCTCACGGGCCAGCTCGCACGCCAGCGCGAGCGCGTCGTAATCGCCGGTCGCGATTGCATCGATCAAGCCCAACTCGAGCGCCTCGTCAGCCGGCACGCTGCGCCCACCCAAGATCATCTCTAACGAGCGTAACAGACCGGTACCATTATTGCGCTTATAGAGCAAGCGCGGCAGCCGTTGCGTGCCACCATAACCGGGCAGCAAGCGCAGATTGATCTCAGGCTGGCCAAACTCAGCGTAGACATCGGCCACCCGATAGTGGCAGGCCATCGCAAACTCCAGACCGCCACCGAGCGCCACACCGTTGATCGCCGCGATGCACGGCTTGTTCATGCGCTCGATCTTGCGGAAGGCGAGGTGTGCGTTGTTTGGCAGCGCCATCGCCTCTTCGACCGTATGAATCTCTTCGAGCAACTGGCGAATGTCGGCACCGGCCACAAAGCTCTTCGCACCTTGACCGGTAAAGACAACCGCCGCCACATCACTCCGCCGGCTGAGGTGATCGACAATCGTATTCAGCTCATCGAGTGCACGCTCGTTAAGCGCATTGACCGGCGGGTTAGTCACCGTCACCACCGCCAGCTTACCGGCGCTGGCTGTAGGCGGATGGTACTCGATGCGGAAGTAGCGGTAGCGCTCGATGATCTGCTGCTCTTCGGCCATGCGCTGCTTGCGCTTCCACTCGGCGATCTTGGCCGCGATCTCTTCCAGCACCTCTGGATTACGCAGCGTCGTGGTGTCACCCAACGGTTCATCGAGCATCATATTGCGCAGGAAGCGGCGCATATACTTGCCGCTGCGCGTTTCGGGGAAGGCGCTGACCTCGATGTAATCTTCAGGCACGCTCACCGCCCCCTTCTCGGTGCGCACAATCTCATCGAGCCGCTGGCGATCGGCAGCGGTTAGTCGCCGGCCCGGCGCCGGCTGGATGAAGGCGACCGGCGTCAGACCCTTCTCGCGGTGCGGCGCGCCGACCACAATACAGTTGCCAACCGGCGAGTCGGGTGTTATCTGGCGATCGCGCAGGATCGCGCCCTCAATCTCTTCGGTGCCCATGCGGTGGCCCGACACGTTGATCACGTCGTCCGAGCGGCCATGGAGGGTAAAGCTGCCGTCAGGGTACTTCATGGCAAAGTCGCCCTGAATGTAGCCCCACTCGCCGTTCGGCCCGCGCCGCCAGTAGGTCTTCACAAACCGCTCGGCATCGCCCTTCCACGCCCGCAGCGGGATCTCGCCGCGCAAATAGGCCTCAAAGCCGGGCACATCACCCCAGATTGTGCGCGTCAGGTACGGATAGGGCGCCGTAATCACGATCTCGCCCTTCTCTTCGTAATCGGCCACCCGATAACGCACATTGCCACTCTCATCCGTTTCGGCCACCCACACCTCGCCGGCAATCCACGGCAAGGGATAGGTATGCGCATCAGGACGGAGCGGGAAGTCGTTATTGCCGTAGAAGTGCGTCCAAACAATGCCGCCGTGCTCGGTCGCCCAGTACGAATTGATATACTGCGGCGTCATGATCTGCATCCCGAACTGCTGCACTGCCGGGCTAACCGGCTCGGCGCAGAAGGTGGCTACCCGCAGAGTTGACATGTCGTAGAGCCGCACGTCTTCGATATTCTGCGGGTTCGACATCACCGTCTTCAGGAACGTGACACCGGCTTTGAAGATCTGCACATTGTACCGCTCGATAATACTGGCGAAGCGACCCGATGAAGGGAAGAGCGGCGACCCCTCGGCGATCACGCCGGTGAGGCGACCAGCCATCGTCGCGGTGAGCATATAGCTCTGGCCAGTAATCCAGCCCGGATCGGCAATGACGTAGATCGTATCACCCGGCTCGGCATCGAAGCTTACCGGCAGGGTGTGCAAAATGCCGGCGACATACCCGCCGTGAACATGGATTACACCCTTGGGCTTGCCAGTGCTGCCAGAAGTATAAATGATAAACATCGGATACTCGGCATCGACTGGCTCGCAGGGAACGCTGGCATAGAGCGCGCGGATAAGTTGTTCATCGGATAGGCTGAACAGCTCAGCTTCGCTATGGACATCAACACCGGCAGCGCGCGCATTGGCCAAAATCTTCTCAAGGGCCGCATCCAGCAGCTCATGGCTCCAGCGATCGCGTTCCTCATTCCACAGAATATCTTGACCGGTGTGGCGCACCACAATCACTGCCTCAACCCGCGGCGGCGTTGTCACCAGCGCCTGCGCCAAGATTGTGCGCACATTGGCTTGGATGGCCGCATCCAGATCGCGCATCTGAGCCAGCGCCGCCCCGACCCCACGCATCACGTCCGATCGCTCGATGGTGATCTCACCCTCCAACGCCGCATCAACTTCGGCAAGTATCTTCTGACGCTGGTCATCGGTCAACGGCAATGTCGCTAGCGTATCGGTCACAATCTGGCGCGCGGTTTCCACCGGCACATATTTATCGAGCGCCTGATCGGTATAAGCCTCTTTGTAGGGCACCACTTGCGCATTGCGGTAGGCGCCGTCCGAGGTAATCACCACCCGCGCGCCGGCATTATGGATGCGATCTGACAGCGTCTTGTCAGAGAAGCCACCGAAAACTGGCGTGTAAATGATTCCCAACCGCTTAGCCGCCTCGATATAATAGATCTGCGGCATAATATTCGGCATATTGAGCGCAATCCGGTCACCTTTCTTGAGGCCAAGATCGCGCAACACTTGCGCCGCCTTCACCACCTCGACCAGCAACCGCCGCCGGGTGATCGTCTCTTGCACTACTGGCCCGCCGCGACCATCATTGAGCGAGCTATCCCAGCGATCACCCTCGAAGTAGAAGGCCACCTCGTCGCCGTAGCCCATCATGACGTGGCGGTCAACTTCGTTGAAACAGGCATTAGTCAAACCGCCAAGGAACCAGCGGTAAAAGGGCGCTTCGCTATCATCAAACGCCTTTTCCCATGGCTGATAGTCGGCTGGATAATCCACCTCGACCGATGCACCGGTGGCCGCATCAAGCCCTTCCCAGCGCTGACTCGTCTCATTGAAGCGGATCCAACAATGATGGGCCGGATCGTACCAGTGGATCAACGTCCGAGCGATTGCGCCATGGAAGGCGCCGGGATCGGCCAGCGCAGCAGCGCGCTGTTGTTCCCAAGTAACGCGATCCCGAATTGGATTAGAACGGGGCGCCCGTGGTGGGGCGGGGGGCGCAGTGTCGATCATCGACAGTCCTCCTCGACGCATGTCAAAACTAATCTACCGGTTGTGATATAGATAACAAGGGGTGCATATTATAGGTTACCCCTCGTGACGCAATTCGTCAAGACCTCAATAATTGAGAATTGTTCACCGTTTGCTTAACAGAGATGCATAACCACACCGGTGCAGCTCATGTCGACCGATCAAATCTGGATTGTCGATATGCGTCCTATGCATAGCTGGAACCAACCGCTGCCGAGCGGCGGCTGGCGCCTGAGTACAAACAAGACAGATCATTGGATTGGTCGGCGAGAACGGCAGCCGAGCCATTGGCATAACGGCAGCAAACCTCCCTACCAGCAATCGTCGCATAAGCTTACATTGCAAGGTGGTATACTAAATTGTATCATCCATGGCGCAGTTACGAACAACCCAGTCACCGCGCCAACCACTTGCCGCCGCTCAGAGTGTGGTTACATCCATGCCCTTTCAACCTGCGATTGACGAGCAATTAGTGATCGACGGGATCAGCTATCAGGTATGTGCCCATCCGGCCATTCCCGGACGCCCGTTTGTGCAAGAGGGTCAAAGCAGCCGGGTGGTTCAATTGCGCACGGCAGGGGGGTTTGTTGCGCTCAAAGTGCAAACCCAACTTTGCGAGCCGTCGTTGATTCAACACGCGCAGCAGTTGCAGCACGTGAGCACTATTCCCGGCTTGCAAGCAGCACGCCGCATGATCATCACTGCCACAAACCAACCGGCCTTGGTGACAACGCGGCCCGAACTCGATTACGCCATCCTGATGCCGTGGGTGCATGGCCCGCCGTGGCAAGAATTGATCCATCACCGTCGCCCGCTTAGCCCCAGCCAAAGTCTGGCGCTAGCGCGAGCACTGACCAATCTGCTCGTTGAGATCGAGCAACGCGGCCTCGTGCATAGCGATCTGCAATCAGCCCATGTGATGCTCCCCGGCCTGATAGATCCCGGCGCAGCCGCACCGGTTGCACTTGTCGATCTTGAAACAATGCATGGCATCGGCGTGCTCCGCCTCGCTATGCCAACGCCAACCAGCCCGTACCAGCATCCGGTTCCAGCGCAGGGATTGTCAGCCGACCGCTTCGGCGGCGCGTTGCTGATCCTTGAATTGCTTGGCTGGTGCGACGACGCCGTGCGCGCTGCCGCTGCAACGGATAGCTTCTTCACTCCCGCTGATCTGCTGCAGCCAACCGAACGCTACCATATCCTTCGCGACGCGCTTGCCCGCCGTTGGGGGCTTGGCCCTGCTCAAATGCTTGATCGGCTCTGGCAAAGCGCAACCCCTATGAATTGCCCATCCCTCAAAGAGTGGCAAGCGGTGTTACCCTCACCAGCTATGGCTACTGCCGAACCGCAAGCGCCAGCAATGATTGCCCCATCACTGACCGATCCGGTCGCGCCCCTGATGAATGATGCCGCTGCGCTGCGCACCCACGGCCAACTGGCGCAGGCGTTGAACGTCTACCGTTCGGCGCTCGACCGGCTACCCTCAGGCGACTCGCGGGTGAGCGAGGTGATGCAAACGATCGACACCATCGAACGCGAGTTGGCCCAAACCAGCGCTGCGCCAGCCCCCCAGCGCGATCTGAATTGGTCGGCACCGGTAGCCATTGGCGTCATTACCATTATCTTGCTCGGGTTGCTCGCAGCAATTGGCCTCAACCGCGTGGCAACGTCCACGCCAACGCCTGTGATTGCTAACCCGACCACGGTTACGGCGAGTCCTCTCCCGCTTCCATCACCTTCGCCTGCGCCTGCACCAACCAGATCGCCGATGCCGATCCAATCATTCCGTGTTGATCGCATTTTCCCCATCGAACTCTTTACCGGCGCGACTCAACTTGAGTTTACCGTGCAAGGTTCGGGTCTATCCGCCGTCCGCACTGCAACCCTGCGCGCCGCCGGCTATGACCCGGTCACTCTCGAGATTATGGCCGGCAGGAGTGATAGCGAATTGCGCTTGCGCATCAGTACCCTGAACATTCCACTCACCGGTTCGGCGCCCTTTACCCTCGAACTTAATGGCACGCCGGTTCCCGGCGCTGCCGTCACCCTGCGCGACTATAGCAGCGTGCGCGTCGTGTCGGGTGTGCGTCCCGATTATCGCTATACCGGACGGATTGAAGAAGATGCTCAAGGTACTTTTGCCCGAATTCGGGTTGAACCATCGCCTGAAAGCGCCGCGACCGAGCCTATCCGCAACGGTGACGAAGTAGATATTTTGAGCGAACAACCGGCTGGTTGGTATCGGGTGCGCATTCGCTCCAGCGCCGACTCGCGTCTGATTGGGTTGAGCGGTTATGTCGAGCGCTGGTTAATCGACAATACCGGTGTACCACCCCCGCCTACCCCAACCGTGCCGCCGGAACCGCCGCGGCTGCGCTTTGTGAAACTGAATGAGAATGAAGATCAGCGCTGCATCTTGATCCAGATTCGCGGGATTAATACAGCGGGCTGGATCGTTTCTATTGACGGTCTGCGCCTCAGCGGTGCGTTCGACTCCGGAGGCAATGCGCGCGTCTGCGGTTTGCGCCCCCGCCAAGAGGTGACGTTCACGGTGCGCGACGAGCAAGGTGCGCCGGTGCGCGGTGGCGTCGGCGTGCCGACCCGCGGCAGCGATGTGATGTTTGCCGAGTGGCGATAGGGATGGCGGAGCAGGAAGAGCGGGTTTGGAACCCGCCCTTACAAGGCAGCATCTCGGCAGCTAAACGCTCAGTAGCTCACACCAGATGGCTGTAATCCGCGTGTGGTTCCGCAGTAGACGGATTGAGCTTATCGACTAGCACCTCTTCCAGTACGGTGGCGGCAATCGGAAGCAGTGGCACTAAGCTGAGATTGTACCGTTCGCTTGCATCGCCCTCTAACCGTAATACCCGCCGCCCAAAGAAGATTAGCGCTGGTAACGAGGCGGGCAACGCCGCCAAGACAATCCCGCGCGGCAACCACCGTTCACGAGGTAATTTGCCGATCAACGCTTGCCCGATGGTAACGACCAAAAGTGTATTGAAGAGTAACCGAGTGTGTTCTAATGTGCTTTCGTTGCGCAAACTCAAGTAGGGAATCTTCGGCCAAAACTGGCGAGAATTGCCGTGCAGAATAATCATCACGATCACATTCGCAACGATGAAGCCGAGGGCATGCAGAATTCGTTTGAGCATACATCACACTCCTTCACAATGCCGCACTGTGTTATCCTCATCATAGCATCTCGATGGGCCGGAAGAAAGACGTTTCGCTGTGCCACAACCATTGTTATGAGATTTATACTCAGCAAGGAAGTCTCGCATGGCATCACTGATCTTCATTGGCAGCGGCATTCTCTCCATCCTCGGCGCAGCAGCGTTGGCCGCCGTTGCTTATTGGCATGACCACCAGCTAGCCGCCATTCAGCAAACCCCACCATGGCGGGTCGGCGATCTGCTCGATCAGGTGCGCGCCGGCTTACTGCCCATTGGCACTGCGGTCGAAGTCACCGGCATTGCTGAAACGCAGACGTTGCTCCGCGCGCCCTACAGCGATACGCCTTGCGTCGCCTTTCGTTACGTGAGGCACGAGGAGCGCGAACAAGCTGCGGCCCGCTCTTGGGACGGTAAAACAAGAAAGACCGAAACCGCTTTCGGCGATGACTATACCCAATGTGTGCCAGAGTTTCAAGGGCGCGATCCCAGCGGTGCTATCACTATCGTGACCGCCGGCGCCAGCTTTGATCTGCGGGAAACCGTCGCTCGCTACGAAGAGATGACCGGCCTCAGCGGCAGCAAACGCGAAATCTGGCGCCCAGAATGGGCTTTGCCTACCGGCAGCTCGGTATTCGTCCACGGCTATCTGCACCAACTTGGCGCCGATCCACATCATCGCGGACCGTTTCTCATCTCATTTCGTCTGAAACGTTCTTACGCCGAAATCTTCACTGCCGGAGCCTCTTGCTCTATACCATTGGTGGCATCTCCGCCGGCGCCGGCATTGTCGCTATCGTGATTGGCTTGCTCGTTTGACGAGGCGGTCAGCTCAGAGTATAGTACAGACGAAACGATATGTGTGCGCTCGCCGGCACCCGTCGTTTGGAGTCAGCAGTCGTTGCTATTCCCCTGCGCTGGCCGCGGGGGGTTTTTTGTACATCACCACTTGCACGGAGGAATGTATGGGCATCGCTTGGGAGGAGAAATTTGCGCGCGAAGGGCTTACCTTCGATGATGTCCTGCTGATACCGGCTGAGTCGAACGTCTTGCCCGCCACAGTCGATGTGAGCACGTGGCTCACACGCAACATTCGCCTCAATATTCCGATCGTCAGCGCCGCGATGGATACCGTTACCGAGCACCGACTGGCCATCGCGCTGGCCCGCGAGGGCGGCATCGGCATTATTCACAAGAATATGCCGATTGCCCAACAGGCCGAGATGGTGCGCAAGGTGAAACGTTCCGAAAGCGGCATGATTACCGACCCCATCACCTTGCCGCCCGACCGCACCGTCGGCGATGCGCTCGATTTGATGGCCGAATATAAGATCTCCGGCGTGCCCGTCACCACCGCCGATGGCGATCTGGTCGGCATTATCACCAACCGCGACCTACGCTTCGAGACCGACCGTAATCGCCCCATCCGCGAGCTGATGACCTCGCGCAATCTCGTGACCGTTCCTGAAGGCACCACTCTCGAAGAGGCCAAAGAAGTTCTCCATCGCCATCGGATCGAGAAGGTGCTGGTTGTTGATGAACGCGGCAAGCTGAGCGGGATGATCACCGTCAAAGATATTATGAAGCGGATCGAGTATCCCAACGCTTGCAAAGATGATATGGGACGGCTGCGCGTCGGCGCAGCCGTTGGCGTCAGCGGCGACTATCTCGAACGGGCTACCGAGTTGGTGCGCGCTGGAGTTGATGTGTTGGTCATCGATACCGCCCACGGCCATTCGCGCGGTGTGCTCGATGCGGTCGTGAAGCTGCGTGAGCTGTTCCCCCGCGTCCAAATCATCGGCGGGAATGTCTCGACGGCAGCCGCAACGATCGCCCTGATCGAGCGCGGCGTTGATGGAGTGAAAGTTGGGCAAGGCCCCGGTTCAATCTGCACCACCCGCGTCGTAACCGGAGCCGGTATGCCGCAGATTACCGCCATTTATGATTGCGCCCGCGCCGCCGAACCCTACGGGATTCCGATCATCGCCGATGGTGGGATCAAGTATTCGGGTGACATTCCGAAGGCGATTGCCGCCGGCGCTCATAGCGTGATGATCGGCTCGATCTTCGCCGGTACTGAAGAAAGCCCCGGCGAGTTGATCCTCTATGAGGGCCGCAGTTACAAGAGCTATCGTGGGATGGGCAGCATCGGCGCAATGCAACGCGGCGGCGGCGACCGCTACTTTCAGACCAACGTTACCGAAGCGCGTAAACTGGTAGCCGAAGGCATCGAAGGTATGGTTCCGTTTAAAGGCCCGCTCAGCGACACCGTCTACCAACTGGTCGGCGGTTTGCGCGCTGGGATGGGGTACGCCGGCGCACCGAATATCGAAGCCCTCCGTCGCGACGCCCGTTTCATCCGTATCACTACTGCCGGCCAAATCGAGAGCCATCCGCACGATGTCGTGATTACCAAGCAGGCGCCGAATTACGGCGGTCGCCAGTAAAGAATGAGGAATGCGCCGTGAATGAGTCGTTGATTCCAAAAGGTTTCGCCGATCTGGTCGGGCCCATGCGCACGGCCCACGAACGCATCTTGGCCGATCTGCGCCACCACCGGATCGAACTGCCATCGCCGCCGCATCTGCCGCCGGCCCGCGCCCAAGGCATCGCTGCCGCCCGCGCGTACCCAATGCAGGGGGTGCTGAAATACCACGGCCTCAGCGACTGGACGCAACGCATCGCCTTTTTGCCTTCAATTTCGCTCAATAACACAGCGGCGCACACGACGACGCTGGTCGAGTTCGATCCGGCCCTATCCGCCGATAGTGCTATCATCAGCGGTAAACCGGCGCAAGGCCGCGAACTCGAGCGGGTCATCACAGTGCTCGATACCGTGCGTGAATTGGCCGGAGTCACCAGCCATGCCCGCGTCGTCTCGCGCAATGTGTTGCGCACCCGCGTCGCCGGTAAAGGCTTGGGCACCAGCGCCGCGGCTGCCGCCGCATTGGCCTGCGCAGCGGTCGGGGCCCTCTTTGGCCCCGAACTAGCCGGCCACATCCGCTTTATCTCCACCCTCGCCCGCCGGCTGGCCGGCTCTGGCTGCCGCAGCGCCGCCGGCGGCTTGGCGCTCTGGCTCAGTTACCCCGGTATTCCGCCGGAGGAAAGCTTCGCTGTCCGCCTCGATCAAGACCATGAGCTTGAAGACGTGGCACTGATTACGGTGCCAATTGACTCGCGGGTCGGTTTGAAGACCGAACAGGCTCATCACGACGCGCCCAACAGTGTCTTCTTCCGCGCATGGATGCTTTCTCGCGGCGAGGAGGTGCGCGAGTGCATTGCTGCCGCCCGCCGCGGCGATTGGCAAACGATCGGTCAACTGGCCGAACTCGACAGTATGCGCTTGCACGGCGTCACCATGTCCGGTTCGCGTGAGCAGAAAATCATCGGTTGGGAACCGGAAAACATTACTCTGTTCCGGCTCTGCAACGATCTACGCGCCCGTGGCGTGCCAGTGTATGCGAGTACCGATACTGGCCCGACCGTAGTCTTCATTACCCGTCGTGACCTTGCCCCCTCGGTAACGGCAGCTATCCACGATTTGGGCATGGGATTCGAGACCGTCCAAGCCCCAATCGGCGGCCCAGCCCATCTGATCACGGTGGAAGAGGCGCTCGCTGACCTGTCGTAGGCGTTACGAGAGCGCACCGCGCGCAGGGATGGATTGCGACCATATCCCTGCGCATCCAACCCACCTTTGTTTTGGCAGAGAAGATCTGGCGAATGGGAGTAAGGAAGGGCTTATCAAGCGCAACCCAGATTGGCGCAATCGTGTACCATGCGCTTGTGTTCAGTTCCCAACATTGGCGTAATTGACAAGGCGAGATCGTGTCAGGCGGTGCAGCATTTGTTCACGCTCTTAGCCCAACGCCGGATCACGTCTGCGTTGGCTGGCGGCGTTGCGCTGTTGCATGACGTACAAGGACGTCATACCAATGATGTTGCCCGCGCTATGTTTGCTGAATTGCCGGTGGATATTCTCTTAGCGCGCAATGCGTTTTTCGGCACGTACATCGACAGCATGCCCAACCAGTTGCGCTGCTTGAACAAGCCGTTCGTTACCATCGAGGGTTTGTTGTTGCTTAAGCTCCATGCCCTGCGTTCACGCTACCGACAGGGCAACATGGCCCGGATCGAGTTGTGCGAAAACGATATTGCCACCTCGCTCCACGACTATCGGTCAGACATGGTAGCACTGTTTCAAGCGTCACCCGCTTCCGCGCCCCCTTACTGATCGAGTCAAGCGCGAAGCAATCGTCACTACACTGCAACGGCACAGCCAACGCTTTGGTCAGCAATAACCCTTCGCTTACCCCACCACCACAAAGACCAAATCATTCACATTCGTCCCGGTTGGGCCGGGCCGCAAGAGGTCATCAAGTGCGGCAAAGAAGGGGTAGGCGTCGTTGCGGCGCAGATGGTCGAGCGGATCGAGGCCCAATGCCCGCGCCCGCGCCACCGTCGCGCCGGTAGCCACCGCACCGGCAGCGTCAGTCGGGCCATCGCCGCCATCGGTAGCCAGCGCAATCACTGCCGCATCGGCCAAGCCCTCAAGCGCCAACGCCGCACTCAAGGCCAGCTCTTGATTGCGCCCGCCCAATCCAGTTCCGCGTAGTGTAACGGTGGTCTCACCACCGGCAATAATGCATGCGGGACGGGGGAGCGGCTGGTCAGAAGTCACAATCTCGCGGGCAATACCGGCCAACACTCGCCCCACCTCACGCGCTTCACCCTCAAGGTAGGTCGTCAGGAGCATCGCGTTCAGCCCGGCCACCTGTGCCGCCGCCAAAGCAGCCCGTGCCGCTTGGGCGTTGCTCCCGATTACCACATTCTGCACCGTCGCCAGTAACGGATCACCCGGCTTAAGCGTCTCTGGCTGTTCGCCGCGCACGCCGGCAGTGAGGTAAGCGTGGATTGCCGGCGGACAACGATCGCGCAACTCGTAGTGATCGAGCAACGCCAACGCATCGGCAAAGGTGGTCGGATCGGCGACCGTCGGGCCGGAGGCGATCACATCGAGCGGACTACCGACCACATCTGAGAGGATCAGCGCGATTAGCGTTGCCGGGGCTGTTAACCGGGCCAAGCCGCCGCCTTTAAGCTGGTCAAGGTGCTTGCGCAGCGTATTAATCGCGCCAATCGGCGCGCCGCAAGCGAGCAATTCGGCGGTCAATCGCTGAAGATCGGCGAGAGTTACGCCGGGAACCGGCAAATTGAGCAAGGCCGAACCGCCGCCCGAAATGAGGGCAACGACCAAATCACGCGCACCGGCTTGGGCCAAGAGAGCGGCTATCTGCCGCCCGGCAGCGACGCTGCGCTCGTCAGGCGTAGGATGGGCAGCCTGCACTACGGTCACACCGGGGATTGCCGGCAGCGGTACACCATCGTCTTTCACCACCACGATCCCGCCGCTGAGCCGGTCGCCAAGGATGGCCGCCGCTGCTTGCGCCATCGCGGCGCCGGCTTTGCCAGCGCCCACCAACCAGACCCGATCAAACGCGCGCAGATCGTACCGGCGTTCGCCAGCGATCACCCAGTCACCTTCGCGGCGCAATGAGACCGCTGTGGCTTGAGCCGGATCGACTGCCGCTAACGCCGCAGCCATAACCCGCGCCATAGTTTCGCCCCACGGCGCTGATCGTAACGAGACCGTCAACAACCGGTCAGACATTGAAGAGGAAATGGCAGATGTCACCATCTTGCACGATATATTGCTTGCCTTCCATGCGCACGTGACCGGCCTTCTTAGCCTCGTGCATGCTGCCGGCAGCGATGAGATCGTGGTAGGCCACAATTTCGGCCCGGATAAAGCCACGCTGAATATCGGAATGGATCACCCCCGCCGCTTCGACCGCCGGCGTCCCACGCGGGATGGGCCATGCCCGCACCTCGTCGGGGCCGGCTGTGAGAAAGCTGATTAGACCCAGCAGGGCATAGCTCGCCTTAATCACCCGATCGCGGGCTGGGGCCGTAATGCCGAGATCATCCATAAAAACCCGCGCCTCGTCATCATCGAGCTGGGCCAACTCGGCCTCAATCTTGCCGCAGAGCGGCTCAACCGCGCTATTACGATGCGGATATGTAATCTGCGGCGGATGGGCGATATCCGCCTCGCCAATATTCGGCGCAATCAACATCGGCTTGGCGGTGAGGAACTGGTAGCCGCGGATCATCCGCGCCTCGTCGTCAGTCAGTTCTAAGGCGCGGATCGGTATCTCGGCTTCGAGCGCCTCGCGCAGCCGCTGCAGCAGATCGCGCTCGGCAGTGCGCAGTTCCTTCTCTTTGGCCGACAATTTCGGAATCTCGGCATTAAGCCGGTTGAGCCGACGCTCAATAATGCCCAGATCGGAAAAGGCCAACTCAAGATCGACCGCAGCCATATCACGCTGCGGATCGACCGAGCCATTGGGATGGGGAACGGTGGGATCCTCAAACGCGCGCACGACATGCAAGAGCGCGTCAGCCGAAGCAATATAGTTCAGCAAGACCGGCGGCAAGCCGCCGCCAGCGTGCCCGCTGCCGCTGAGACCGCCAATATCCACATATTGCACGTCAGCATATGTAATCTTGCGCGGTTTAAACATCTGCGCCAGCACATCAAGCCGAGGGTCAGGCACTTTCACCGTCGCCAAATTCGGCTCAAGCTGCCCCGATGAATAGGCAGCCGTCTCGGCATGGCCACGGGTGAGCGCATTAAAGACTGTTGTTTTGCCACTGTTGGGCAAGCCAATAATTGCTATTTTCATCGCCACTTCCTCGCGCGGTACTTCCCATTACTGCACACTATACCATAACTCGCCAGTACCCTCCCGTCACGAGCTGGCGCCGATTCCTTGCGACGGTTGTCACAAAATTGCATACCGTTTGCACAAAAAATTGTGGTACTATAGATAGAGAAGTGACGAAACGTTTCAATAACCGCCACCGCGAAGTGACAAAGGATGCCGCGTATGCAGTGCGCAAAGCTAATGCACAATATGCAAAAACCTGTCATCTAAACCACGTTGTCGATTTCGCATTTTGGGCATTATATTGGGAAAGAAAGAAATTGGTGCGTCCTAGCATTTGACGCAAAAGCAAAACGGTTCTATAATACCGTTAGGTTTACACCGTGCAGATCGCTTCCTGAACAGGGTAACGCAGCATGGCACAGATCTTCCCCCGCAATGCCAACCTTCTGGCTCGCCTCAGCATCTTCGCGCTCGTCTTGCTCGTCGTCGAAGGCATTCTCATTCTCGGCGTCTATTTCCGCTCCAACTACTTCCGGCAAGTGAATGTAGCCATCGAACAACCAGTGGCGTTCAGCCATCAACTCCACTCCAACATCGTCGGCATTGATTGCCGCTACTGTCACGTTTCGGTCGACCAATCGTATTTCGCCAATATTCCGGCGACCGAAACCTGTATGACCTGCCACTCGCAGATCAAGACATACAGTCCACTGCTAGAAAAGGTGCGCGAAAGCTACGCCACTGGCAAGCCGATCGAGTGGGTCAAGGTGTACGACCTGCCCAATTTCGTGTACTTCAACCACTCGATCCACGTCAACAAGGGCATCGGCTGCTCAACCTGCCACGGGCAAGTGAACAATATGCCGGTGGTCTGGCAGCAACAGGCGCTCTATATGGGTTGGTGCCTCAACTGTCACCGCAATCCTGAATTGTACATCCGGCCACGTGAAGAGGTCTACAACATGGATTACGTGCCGCCGTCGAACCAACTGGAGATTGGGCGCCGGTTGGTGGCGGAATATGGCATCATGCCGCCCGATCAATTGACCAACTGTTACGTGTGCCATCGCTAAACCGCTCGATTGCGTGCCGCCTAGCTTTGGACGGCACGCCTATGTGCCCGCTGGATTCATTAGCAACGGTGGTGGTAAACAACCATGACACAGCAGCAACCTGACCTCGAGGCCATTCGCGCTCAGTTGCGCGACGCGCGCGGACCGCAGTTCTGGCGTTCGCTCGATCAACTGGCCGATTCGCCGGCGTTCCGCGAACTGGTGGAGCGCGAGTTTCCGCGCGGCGCGAGCGAGATGAGCGATGGAATGAGCCGGCGCACATTCCTGAAGCTGATGGGTGCCTCGTTAGCCTTGGCCGGTATAACGGCCTGCACCTATCAGCCGCGCGAGTATATTGCGCCCTTTGATCGTCAACCTGAAGGTCGTATTCCCGGCGTCCCGCAGTTCTTCGCTTCAACATTAACCCTTGGCGGCTATGGCGCCGGGGTGTTGGTGCGCGCGAACGAGGGCCGCCCGACCAAGGTCGAAGGCAACCCGCGCCATCCGGCCAGCCTTGGCGGTACCGATCTATTTGCGCAGGCCGAGATTTTGACGATGTATGACCCTGACCGCTCGACAACCGTGTTGCGGCAGGGAGTGGCAAGCACATGGGCTGAGTTTACTGCAACGCTGACCAATGCGTTGTCGGCAGCGCAAGCGTCACAGGGAGCCGGTGTGCGGCTGTTGACTACCAATGTCACATCGCCATCGCTAGCTGCCCAGATCGAGCAGTTTTTGCAGGCGTATCCGCAAGCGCGCTGGTATCAGTACGAGCCGGTCAACCGCGATAATGTGGTTGAAGGGGCACGCCTCGCCTTTGGCCGCGATGTCACCACGCGCTACGATCTGTCGAAAGCGCTCGTTATCGTCAGTCTTGACGCCGATTTCCTTGCCCCCGGCCCCGGCTTTATCGCCTATGCCCGTGCCTTTGCCGATGCGCGCAAGGTGCGCAAGAATAGCAGCGAGATGAACCGGCTGTATGTGGTTGAGGCCAGCCCGTCAACGACTGGCACTGCCGCTGATCACCGTCTACCGCTGCGCGCTGACGCAATTGCCGCCTTCACCGGCGCCTTGGCCCACGAATTGGGTGTTGGCGGCGCTCCGGCTGAGCTTGGCCCCAAAGCGGAAGAGTTCCTGAAAGCGATCGCCAAAGACCTCGAAGAGCATCGGGGCCGCGCGGTGGTGATTGCTGGCGATCAGCAGCCGCCAATTGTGCATGCCCTTGCCCATCTGATCAACGCTGAGTTGGGCAATGTGGGTCAAACGGTCTTCTACCACGAACCGGTGGAAGCGCGCCCCACCAACCAGATCAACGATCTGGTGACACTGGTGAGCGAGATGGCCGCTGGCCGGGTCGAGACCTTGATAATGATCGGCGGCAACCCGGTCTACAACGCTCCCGGCGATCTGCGCTTCGCCGACCGGATGGCGGCGGTGCCACTGACGATTCACCTCAGCCAATTTGTTGATGAGACCTCGGTACGGGCCACGTGGCATATTCCGCAGGCCCATCCGCTCGAGAGCTGGGGCGACGCGCGTGCCTTTGATGGTACAGCCAGCATTGTGCAACCGCTGATCGAGCCACTGTACGGCGGGAAGACGGCCAATGAACTATTGGCCGCGATGCTCGGCCAGCCCGACGCCGAGAGCTACGATCTCGTGCGCGGGTATTGGGAAGAGCGGATCGGTAAAACAGAGTGGGAAATTGCGTTGGCTACCGGTGTCATTGCTGGCACGGCCTCACCGGTGATTACGCCTGAACTGAATGAAGAAGCAATTCGCGCAGCGAACATTCCGCAACCCGGTGACGGGGTTGAGATTGTGTTTCGGCCTGACCCATCAGTTTTCGATGGCTTCTATGCAAATAACGGTTGGCTACAAGAGTTGCCCCGCCCACTCACCAAGCTGGTTTGGGATAATGCAGCCCTGATGAGCCCGCGCACGGCGATTAAGCTGCTTGGCTTACCGTTCGACGCCAACCGATTAGTTGGCGGCAAAGAAGACAGTCGTGAGCGTCAGCGTTATCTCGAGCAACTCTCGAAAGTTAACGGCACCATTGCCCGTATCGAATATCGCGGCGGCGTAATCGAACTACCGATCTGGCTGCTCCCCGGTCACGCAGAAGACTCGATCACGCTCAACCTCGGCTATGGCCGCACCAACGCCGGTCGGGTCGGCAATGGCGTGGGCGTCAATGTCTACCCGATTCGTACTAGCGATAGCCCGTGGTTCGGCGCTGGCGCGCGGGTGACGAATACTGGCCGCACGTACCTGCTGGTCAGCACGCAAGATCACTGGACGCTTGAAGGACGCGATATCTATCGCGTCGGCGAGTTCAAGAAGTTTAAGGAAGACCCCAAATACATCGCCAAAGAGGTGTACAAAGAGGAATATGGCCGTGAATCAACCAATTACCTCTCGTTACAACCCGGCGATGATTACACCGGCCGTAATGCGTGGGGAATGGCGATCAACCTCAACGCTTGCATCGGCTGTAACGCTTGTGTCGTTGCGTGCCAAGCTGAAAACAATATTGCCGTTGTCGGTAAAGATCAAGTCTCACGCGGACGCGAGATGCACTGGATTCGGATCGACCGCTACTTTGCCGGCGACGATCTTGACAATCCTGCCACCTACATGATGCCTCTCACATGCATGCAGTGTGAGAAAGCACCTTGCGAGGTTGTCTGCCCGGTTGCTGCCACCGTTCACGATTACGAAGGTCTTAACAACATGGTGTATAATCGCTGTGTCGGTACGAAGTATTGCTCGAACAACTGCCCGTACAAGGTACGGCGGTTTAACTTCTTGCAATACAGCGATACGACAACCGAGACCTTCAAGCTCGCGTTCAACCCAGATGTGACGGTGCGCGTCCGAGGTGTGATGGAGAAGTGTACCTACTGCGTGCAGCGCATTAGCGGGGCGCGCATTGCTGCCAAACGCGCAGCGGTGCAGGCTGGCCAGTCGTCGTATGTCATTAGCGATGGCGCTATTCAGACTGCCTGCGAACAGGCATGCCCGACAGGTGCGATTGTCTTTGGTGACATCAACGACCCCAATAGCCGCGTCGCCAAGTGGAAGGCAGAAGGGCATAACTACGGATTACTGAATTTCCTGAACACTCTCCCGCGCACGACATATCTGGCCCGTGTCCGCAACCCGTCTGAGGATCTAGAAAAGGTGGAAGGCTAGCAATGGCACAGGCGCAACCACTCCGAACCCGGCCCGTCGATGACGGTGAAGCCTATCTGCTGCCGGGGGAAACCTTCTCGTCGATCACGCAAAAGATCGGCGATGTCCCACTGACGCCGCCACTCAAGACCCCCAAGGGCTGGCTGGCTGGCTTCAGTGTGGCATTTTTCTTGTTGATGATCTTCTTTGTGTCGGTGACGTGGCTGTTCATCCGCGGCGTCGGTATCTGGGGTATTAATATCCCGGTCGGCTGGGGCATGGACATCATCAACTTCGTGTGGTGGATCGGTATCGGCCACGCCGGTACGCTCATCTCGGCCATTCTGTTGCTGCTCAATCAGGGCTGGCGCAACTCGATCAACCGCTTTGCCGAGGCAATGACGCTCTTCGCCGTTGCCTGCGCCGGTTTGTACCCGATCTTGCACCTTGGCCGGCCGTGGCTGTTTTATTGGCTAATCCCGTACCCGAATACTCATGGGATGTGGCCGCAGTTCCGCAGCGCGCTAGCATGGGACGTATTCGCAATCTCGACCTACGCGACCGTGTCGTTAGTATTCTGGCTGGTAGGTCTCATTCCTGACTTCGCAACCCTGCGTGATCGGGCTAAGAACATCTGGGTGCGCCGTCTATACGGTATCGCCGCCCTCGGCTGGCGCGGCTCGGCCCGCCACTGGCACCGCTATGAGGTAGCGTCGATCCTGCTAGCCGGTCTCTCGACCCCGTTGGTGGTCTCGGTTCACTCGATCATCTCACTCGACTTCGCCATTTCGCAAGTCCCCGGCTGGCAAGTCACGGTCTTCCCGCCCTACTTCGTGGCCGGCGCCGTGTTTGCCGGATTTGCAATGGTGCTGCTGCTGATGATCCCGGTACGCACCTTCTACGGCTTCGAGAGCTATATCACCATTCACCATCTCGACGTAATGGCGAAGGTGATGCTCGCCACCGGCATGATCGTCGTCTATGGCTACTTCATGGAGGTCTTCGCCTCGCTCTACAGCGGAAACGAGTACGAAGAGTACCTCCTCTACAACCGCCTGTTTGGACCAAGCTCGTGGGCCTATTGGGGCTTGCTCTTCTGCAACGCGCTGGCGATTCAGCCACTGTGGTTTAAGAAGGTACGCCAAAATATTCCAGCCTTGTTCGTCATTTCACTCATCGTCAGCGTGGGTATGTGGCTTGAGCGCTATGTAATTATCGTGATCTCGCTCGAACGCGACTTCTTACCCTCGTCGTGGGATATTTATATTCCGACGATTTGGGACTGGTCGCTCTATCTTGGCACCTTTGGTCTCTTCTTTACCCTGCTGTTCCTCTTCATCCGCGTCTTGCCGATGATCAATATCTTTGAGATGCGGCTGTTCCTCCATCAGGAAACGGAGAAGGCAAAGCGGCGGGCAGAGCATGGCGCGCACGGGCACGGACACGAGCACGGTACGGCCCACGGCGCAGCCTCGGCAGACTAGAGGAGTGATGCGATGCGAAACGATATCTACGGCGTGATGGCCGAGTTTCCCACCCCAGAAGCACTGATTGAAGCGACCCGCAAAGCGAAGGCGGCGGGTTATACCAAAATGGACGCCTTCTCGCCATTCCCAATCGAGGAGGTCATTGAGGAGATTGCCCACGGCGATACTGGCGTGCCACGCTTGGTGTTGCTGTTTGGTTTGATTGGGGCAGCGACTGGTTTTATTCTGCAATATATCGGCAATCTGGTTGACTACCCGCTCAATGTCGGCGGTCGTCCACTTGATATTACCAACTGGCCAGCGATGATCCCGATCACGTTCGAGAGCGGGATTTTGCTCGCCTCGTTTGCATCAGCGATCGGCATGGTCGTGCTGAACGGCCTGCCAGCACCATACCACCCGGTCTTTAACGTCCCGCGGTTTCAGCATGCGTCGCAAGACGCCTTCTTCCTGTGCATTGAATCAACGGATCCGCTGTTTGATCGTTCGCGCACTTCGCAGTTCCTGCGCTCACTCAATCCGATGCAGGTCTCCGAGGTGGAATACTGAGGGAAGCCCATGCAGACGCCTCGCCTAACAACGCGCATGATTCGCTTCGGTTGGATCGGCCTGCTGGTGTTGCTGCTCACCGCCTGCCATCAGGACATGTACGATCAGCAGAAGTACACGACCTATGAGCCGAGCAGCTTTTTCGCCGATGGCCGCTCGTCACGCCCCAACGTGCCGGGCACGACACCGTATGAAGTGGTCAAGACCGATGAGTTTCTCTACACCGGCCTGATCGATGGCAAAGAAGTGGACGCTATGCCCTTCCCGGTGACAAAAGACTTGCTGCTCCGCGGGCAACTGAAGTACAACATCTACTGCGCCGTATGCCACGGCGAGTCAGGCTACGGAGCGAGTATGGTGGCCGAGCGTGGCGGCATTGTGCCGGCCAACTTCCACCAGCAGCGTCTGCGTGAAGCGCCACTTAGCCACTTCTTTGTGATTATTACGAATGGCGTGTACCGTGGCGACCCCAATAATGGCGGTTATCAGTCAATGTATGGCTATGCCTCGCGCATTACGCCGGAAGACCGCTGGGCGATTGCCGCTTATATTCGGGCCTTGCAGTTGAGCCAGAATGCGACCATTGATGATGTGCCTCCCGCCGAGCGTGCAAAGCTTGGTAATTAGGCTGGAAGGTTAGAGACATGGCGACGACGAGTCTTTCGCAAACCCGCATTCCGCAGTTGGGTCAAGTACAGACGCTTGGCCTTGCTGCCGCCGTCATCGGGATCGGCGTGTTAGCCGCTGGCTATTTTCTCAATCCAACCTCGTTTTTTGAGTCGTACATTTATGGCTACTATGTGGCGATGACCATTCCGCTCGGCTGCCTCGGCTTCCTGATGGTACAGCACCTCACCGGCGGCGCATGGGGCGTCACCGTGCGGCGTATGCTCGAAGCCGGCGCAGCGACGCTACCAATCATGGGCCTGCTCTTTATCCCGATTGCATTGGGATATTTCGACACCTACAAGTCGCTCGGCCTTGAGCATCCACTCTACGAGTGGGCTAATCCTGAAGTTGTTACTCCCGGCGGTGCGGAGTTTGATCCGATTATTGCGCATAAAGTGCCGTGGCTTAGCCCACTGTGGGTAACAGCTCGGATTGCGATTTTCTTTGTGATCTGGACGATATTGGCTTACACCCTGCGTAGTTGGTCACGCCAACAAGATGCAGGTGGTGATGCGAAAAAGTGGGCGACTCGAATGCGCCGACTAAGCGGTATCGGTGTGGCACTGTTTGTCATCACGGTCACCTTCTTTTCGTTTGACGTGACTATGTCACTCGATCCGCATTGGTTTTCAACAATTTACGGTGCCCACTACATAGTCAATGCTGGCCTAATGACGCTGTCGTTCCTCGCCTTGATCATGAGCCGGGTACGCGATGCGAGTCTCTTCCGCGAGTACGTATCGGTGAAACCGATTCATGACATTGGCAAACTTATATTTGCCTTTACGGTGCTGTGGACGTATATGTCTTACGGCCAGTTGGTGATCATCTGGTCAGGTGACGTGGCTGAGTTTACACCATGGTATGTCCACCGCACCCAACACGGCTGGGTCTTTGTGGCACTGGCGTTGATGCTCTTTGCCTTCGCGCTGCCCTTCTTCGTGCTGCTGTTCCGTGGCACGAAGCGCAATCTCAGCACACTCGCTACAATTGCGGGTTGGATCATCTTTATGCGCTTCGTTGATATGGCATGGATTGTGCTGCCTTACTTCCGCGAGCATCTGTGGGATATTACGATCACTGATGTGGCGGCACCGATCGGCTTGATTGGTCTGGTGGTAGCCCTGTTTGCTGCCAACGTGCAACAAGCGCCGCTCTTGCCGCTGCGCGATCCCAACATGGAACAGTTGCGGAATAGCGGCCATCACTAATGCGGAGGAGAGATACGTATGAGCTTTCGCCCGAACTATTCGGCACCCCGGTATGCACCGCCGCGCCCCATGCAATCGGCCCGTCCGGTGTATGTGACCGCCGAACCGCCGCTAAGCCGCTTGATGATTGCCGGCTTGATGGTATTTATTGTGCTGAGTCTGGTGGTGTTGCTGGCCGGTCGGGTTCCGTTTACGCCGCAGCCGGCACCGGTAACCGGCAATACGTACCGCAGCTACGTCACCGAAGCGCGCACTTTGCTCAACAGTTATGGCTATACGCTAGAAGGCAAGGTGCATATCCCGATTGATCGGGCGATGGATCTGATCGTCGAGCGCGGGTTGCCGGTACGGCAATAGTCAAGAAACGATATACGGCACGGGTAGTAGGAAGGGCCGGTTGTAAACCGGCCCTTCCCGTTTCATAACGGCCCTACCGGTTTGTTTGGCGTAATAGATCAGCGATATGCGTTACCGCTGCCGTGGCATAGAACAGATGACCGCCACATCCCGTATCCGACGCGCCAAAATGCGGGATTGGCCTGCTCAGCTCTGGCAAGCTGGCGAGAACGGCGCACCAGCGGCATTCCAGCCGTTCACCGGCCACCGCTGCCCACATTTCTCGCAATTCAAGATGCGGACGGAGATAATCAAGATGCCAATGCGCCCGTTTCTCAACTACGCTATGCCGGCGAAGCCGCGCTGCCAGCCCGCCCGGCCCAAACGCGCTCCCTACGTAGTAGTAATGGCCCGGAGCAAGATCAAAGCGCCCTAACCGCCCAATCGCAAGCTGGGCCAGCGGTTGCGCCAACCATAAATGGAGCAGATAGGTGCCCCGAGCCGCTAGCACCGGCATTTGTGTGATTACCGCTGGCGATACTAAGAAGATCTGCATCAAAAACCTCTTTTTGCCATCCAATCGCGGCAACCATGCTATACTGAACAACGATTGTACGGCAGAACGCCGCTCAGTGTGATTGATAAGCCTATGAACGTATTACTGATTGGTTCCGGTGGCCGTGAGCACGCACTAGCATGGAAAATTGCCCGCTCACCCAACTTTACCAAACTGCTGACCATTCCCGGCAACCCCGGCACCGGACGTTACGGTAGGAACGTACCCTTCCCACTGCACGACTATCCGGCACTAATCGAACTCGCCCGCCAGGAACAGATCGATCTGCTCGTCGTTGGCCCCGACAACCCGCTGGCCGACGGCATCGTTGATGCCTTTCAAGCCGCCGGTATACCGGCGTTCGGCCCCACCGCCGCTGCCGCCCGGATCGAGAGCAGCAAGTCGTTTGCCAAAGAGATCATGGCGGCTACCGGCGTTCCCACCGCACAGAGCCACGTCTTTGCTTCGGCGGCGGAAGCGGCTGATTTTGCCCGCGCCAGCGGTAAAGCATGGGTTGTCAAGGCAGATGGTTTGGCGCTTGGCAAGGGGGTGATCGTCGCTGAGACCATTGAAGAGACCCTCGATGCCATTGCCAAGTTGAGCACGATCCCCGCCGGCCATCACCTCTTGCTCGAAGAGCGGTTGTACGGGCGTGAAGTGTCAGTGCAAGCGCTTTGTGACGGCGAACGGCTGTGGCCGCTCCCACCGGCCCGCGACCACAAACGGCTTGAAGAGGGGGATCGCGGCCCCAACACTGGCGGGATGGGAGTGATTGCGCCAGTTGATGAGGTCACGCCGGCCCTGCTCGACGAGATTGTGAACCGCTGTATGCAACCGGTGGTCAACGAGTTGGCCGCGCGCGGCACGCCATTTCGAGGCTTGCTCTATGCCGGCATGATCCTCACTGCTGACGGGCCGAAGGTGCTGGAATTTAATGCCCGCTTTGGCGACCCTGAAGCGCAAACCGTTTTGCCGCTGCTCGAAGGGGATTTCCTCGGCGCGTTGTACGCCTGCGCCACCGGCCAATTGAAGCCTGATACGTTGCGCCGGCGTAAAGGCTACGCGGTCTGCGTCGTCTTGTGCGCTGCCGGCTACCCCGGACGCCCGCGCAAAGGTGATCTCATTCGCGGCGTCGAGGCGCTCGATGAGGATCAAGTGCTTGTCTTCCATGCCGGAACCGCAGTTGGCCCGAACGGCCTCTGCACGGCGGGCGGACGGGTATTGGGGGTCACCGGTCTCGGCTCAAGCTTGCGGCAAGCCCGCGAACGCGCCTACGCCGCTGCCGACCAGATCCGGTTCGAGGGTAAGCATTTCCGCCGCGATATTGGTCAGGAGTAGGTTGTGCCAAGCATTGCGGTGTTGTTGAGCGGCAGCGGTAGCAATTTGCAGGCGCTGCTCGATGCGCAGGCTGCTGGTGAGCTAGCTGGGGAAGTGACCTTGGTTGTCAGTGATCGAGCACAGGCTTACGGTTTGCAACGGGCGCTCAACGCCGGCATCGCTGCCGCGCACGTACCACTCACAGCGCCGCGCGGCCCCTTGCGCCAACAGTGGGAGCAGCGGCTGGCTGGTGTGGTTGCTTGTTTCGAGCCAGACCTGATCGTATTAGCCGGCTTTATGCGGGTACTCTCGGCTGCATTTCTCGACCGATTCCCCAACCGAGTCATCAATCAGCATCCGGCGCTCTTGCCTGCCGACGGCGGCGATACCGTCACCACCAGCAGCGGTATTGTGATTCCGGCCCTACGCGGTGCGCACGTTGTGGCCGACGCCATCCGCCTCGGTTTACCGGTCACCGGTTGCACCATCCACCGGGTGACGCCGCGGGTTGACGACGGCCCAATTTTAGCCAGCGCCGAGGTACCGGTTATGCCCGGTGATACGGTCGAATCGTTGCACGAACGGATCAAGGCGGTGGAACGGCGGTTAATCGTGGCTACCGTAAACCGGTTACTAGGGGGGTAAAACACGACGGGGTAGGGGCGCAATGCGCTACGCATAGGGGCGCAGTAGGGCGCGGTAGCGCAGTAGGAGCGCAGCCTGCTGTGCCCCTACTCCCGCCGCAACAACGCCAACGTCAACATGACCCCGCCGGTGACCACCCCACCCACGCCGAAAAACAACAATGTCCACGGCAACCAGCCGTACCATTCAAAGGCCCGCATCGCCACCACCAGCATAGCCACGCCGAGAATAAACGCCGACACGACCAACGCCAGCGCCAAGCGGTTTGCTGCACCGATCAATGCACCGGCGACCCGCCGTAGCTCAACTTCGCGGGTTTGTAGGTGCAACTCGCCCTCGTTGAGGCGTTGCAGGCTCTGACTAATCTGTTCGGGAATCTCAAACGCCAGCTCACCCAACTCACGCCCACCGGCTAGCACTTGTGCACCCAACGCTACCGGCGTGATCTGCTCGCGCAGGGCGCGCTGAATGTATGGGCGCGCCGCATCAAAGACGTTAAGCGTAGGATCGAGCTGCATCCCCAACCCCTCCATCATCACGATCGTCTTCAGCAGGGTGGCTAGCGGGCCGGGAATAATCAGCCGATGCCGGCGTAACAGCGCCGTCAAGCCTTCAAAGGTCTCGCGAGCCGAGATTTGGCCCAACGGGCGATCGACGAACCCATCGACGAACCGTTCGAGATCGCGGCGCAGCACTGCCGTCGCTGCCCGGCGCGGAATCACGCCGAGCCGTTCGAGCGCGCGCAGCAAGCTTTGGCTATCGTGGCTGATCAGCGCCCCCATCATCAAGAGTAACCCTTGCATCGTGGCGTGATCGAGCGTGCCGACCTGCCCAAAATCGACTACGCCCAACACCTCGCTATCAATAACGAAGAAATTGCCCGGATGCGGATCGCTGTGGAAAAAGCCATGCCCGAAAATCTCTTCGAGTGTAATCTCGACACTCACCCGGGCCAAGCGAGACAAATCAACCCCGGCGGCGCGCAACGCTGCCCTATCGTTCAACTTGGTGCCGATTATCCGCTCGGTGGTGAGGACGCGAGTATCGGTATATTCCCAGTAGACACGCGGGATGTAGATGTGCGGATTGCCGCAGAACATCTGGCGAAAGCGATCGGCATTGCGCCCCTCACGCACATAATCAAGTTCGGCGCGCAGGGTAGCGCTAAACTCCCAAACGATCTCGCTCAGGTTATATTGAGCAGCCAATGCCAGTCGCTCTTGGGCCAGCGCCGCGAGATCGGCCAAAATCGCCAGATCAGTTTGAATGCGATTGGCGATATCGGGTCGCTGCACCTTCACCACCACCGGCGTACCATCGAACAAGACTGCCGCATGCACTTGGCCCAACGACGCTGCTGCAAACGGTTCGCGCTCGAAGGAAGCGAACAAGCGGTCGATCGGCTGGCCAAACGTGGTTTCGATCAGCGCCACCGCCTGCGCGCCGGGGAATGGCGGCACTGTATCTTGCAACTTGCTCAGTTCGGCCACCATATCGGCTGGCAGCAGATCGGGGCGGGTACTGAGCGCTTGGCCCAGTTTAACGAAGGCCGGGCCTAGCTCAACCAACGCCTCACGCAACCGCTCGGCGCTGCCCAACGGCGGCGGGGCCGGCGCGCGCAATATTGCGCGGCGCGGCAAAGATAGCAATGCAGTAAGACCGAGCTGATCGACCAAATAGCCAAAACCGTGATGCACCAGCACTTGCGTAATTTCACGGTAACGGCCAAGATGACGAGCCTGCCGGACAAGTGGCCACATAGATTGCACCAGTAGCGGCGGCCTGCTAGACCGCCGCGCTCGAGCAACGGCTTGGCAAAGCCGTCGCACCTCTTGCTTATGGCTCTGCTCAGCGGGCTATCGCGCTGCCCAGACCAAGAACGTGCAACGAACAAGCTCAGTATACCCTAGTTTCAGCAGGTTAAAGCAATGAAATTGATTATGTCAAAATCACCCAAAGCAGCCATAACCGCGGGCCAAAGATAAGCACACCCACCACAATTGCGGTCAATGCGCAAAGCAAGACCGTGCCAGCGGCGACATCTTTAGCAATGCGAGCCAGCGGATGGCGCTCGCTGGTTGCTAAGTCAACTGTCGCTTCAATCGCCGTATTGAAACCTTCGGCAGCCAGCACCATCCCTATTATCAACGCTAGCGCAACCCATTCCCAACGCGCAATCCGCAATACCACACCCAACGTAATTGCGATGGCACCAATGAGCAGATGAATCTGAAAATTGCGTTGGGTGCGCAACAAATGGCCGATCCCAGTAAAGGCATAGCGAAACGCAATCAGAAAACGGCGAGTGCTGCGATCAATTGGCGCCGCCATTGCTAAGATTCCTCTCTACGATACGTATGACTTCACACCGCGAATGATACCACCTCGGCTATAATGGCGCTGCGCGTCTATCCTGAGAGATTTGGCGACGAAGTTGGTGACGTTTTGCCGCCGCCCATTACGATGACGAAGGGCGTGTATGGTAAAAAGATAGACAACTTCGTCGACCAGCCCGCGATCTGCATTATTAGGGTAGTGAACTATGCGACTGATTATTGTGCGTCACGGCGAGAGTGAATGGAACCGGATCAATCGGTATCAAGGTCAACAAGACGCCCCGCTGTCGGAATTAGGCCGTATGCAGGCTGCCGCGCTTGGCGAACGGCTGCGCCACGAGAAGATCGATGTCGTCTATAGCAGCCGCCTGCAACGTGCCGCCCACACGGCGCAGGCAATCGTCGCCCATCACCCCGGCCTTGAGGTGATCTACGACGATGCCTTGCTCGAGATTAACCACGGCGATTGGGAAGGCAGATATCTGCACGAAATTATGGAGTTATACGCTGATGGGTTGCGCGAATGGCGGCAACACCCCACTCGCTCGCAGATGCCGGGAGGCGAGAGCTTCTCGAACGTGCTCAAGCGGGTGCTCGACTTTCGCGAGCGCATCTATACCGAGCATGCCGGCAAGACGGTGCTTATCAGCACGCATGATGTGATTGTGAAAATACTGGTGGCCGACGCGCTCGGTATGAACATGGATCGGATCAACCGGATTTGGGTGACGAATGCGAGCATCAGCGTGATCGAATACGGTGACGATCTGCCTTACCTTGTTAGCTTGAGCGAGGCATGCCACCTTGGCCAATTGGCCACGACCCGCGAACAACAGCACGCCTTGTAGGGATGCGAAGCGGATCACCCAGAGATGCGACGGGAATGGGTGTAGCAGAGACGAGACGTTGCAGGGCAATGTCTCTACGGTATTGCGCGGGCGCGCCTTGGTGGCGGCGGTAGCTCTCCCCCACCCCCGGCCCCTCCCCCACACGGGGGGAGGGGGGTATCTTACCTTTAGACCGAGCCATACTACCCACCACCCTCCCCCACACGGGGGGAGGGGGGTAGAATGTATTCCGTCATACGTTCGATGGCCTCACGATACTAGATCAACAATTGGTCGTCAACCGACAGCGGTTAAACAGAATATCGCCCAACCGGCCCAGCGTCTGCAACGGCACTTGCAGTTGGTAGTAGAGCATCCCATCCCAGATCAAGCCTTTGCGTAGCTCTGGCCGAACAAACGTCCACTGCGCAATGAGGCCGACATTCCAGAGCACGAAGATGGCAGCGCCGGCCAGCAATGGCTTCCAACCGATCTGCGGCTGTACCCATGCGAGCAGTGCGGCTAGGCCGAGAGCAAAGATTGGCGTACACTCGATGAGGCGGCGAAAACCGAACGAGCCGCTCAGGTGCCACGTGGTGCCGAACGCACCGTTGATGTAGACTTGCCCAAGGAAGCCAACGAAGAGCAACAGCGCCAGTGGGCCGTCGCGCACAAAGAGCCAGAGTAGGCCAATCAAAGACACGAAGAGGATCGGACTCCAAAGGAATGCACCGTGAGCCGGATCGAGCAGCGTATCAAGAAAGTGAGGACTGATCAACATCGGCAGTGGGCCAAGATGAGCAATAGCTAGCTTTCCGCCGACAGTGGTTGATGGCCCAATTCGCCCGTTGAGCACCCAATAGGTAGCTAATTGTGGCGTGAGTGATAACAGGAAAACGCCTAAAAACACGACATGGCCGACAAATAGCTCTCGCACTACTGACCACTGCCAGCGGCGTACAGCACCTGCATACGCCGCCAATGCCTCGAGTGCTGGCACGAGCAGCAACAACCCCAATTGCTCACGGGTCATGACCATTAAGCCGGCCACTACCCCAAGCGCCAGCCATACGCTCCAGTGCCGACGGCCATCGCTGTGACTCAGGTTTCCTTCGCGTCCGCGTAGCCAGATGGTTAAAAATAGGGCAAAGAGAAAAAATCCATTCGCGTGCGACCACGCCATCGCCAGATAGGTATAGAACACCAACGGCGTAGCGAGAAAGATGGTGATCGTCGCCAATAATGCCGGGATGTGACCGGCGTAGATACGGGCCAGCCGGTAGGTCAAGAGCAAGCCGATCAAACTATAGAGGGCCGACATCATACACACGGCCACGATATAAGGCTGGCTAAAGCCATCGCGGGGAGTAGTCGCGCCGAACGCATTGGCAACCTGCACCCACAGATCGGCCAGCACAAAACCGGGAGTCCACAGCAACGCTGAGCCAATTGGGGCTACGTTGCGCAGCTTGCCAGTGATCGGGTTCGGATTGGCGGCATCAGGCCGCAGCAGGGCGTTGAAGACCGCCGGATCGTTATTGCGCAAGCCGATTGCGGCAAAGTGTTGGTATTCGTTATAAAAATCGAGATCGCGATCAAAGTACAGCGAACGCAGATATGCGTAATACTGCACCTCATCGCTCAATGCAATCCGCGGCAGACTGATCGGCAACAGGGCGCTAAAGATCAATACTATCACAAGCGGCCCAACCTCGCGGCTAGCAAGCAGAGCCTGTAGCCGTTGCGCCAAACTCATCATCATCGTGCGAGAGAACGTTTGCATACAGGCCTTCAACGAGAACGAACTAACTTTACGCAAGCGCAGGGCATTGAACGCGCAAACGTAGCCTGCCCACACCATCTTGCCGGCAACGCTTACGCTATTGTACGACGAATTGCCGCGGACATTGCACCCCGTGCATGCGGCAACAAAACAAACAGATGGACGCTACCTTGACAGCGCCCATCTGTCAGCCGAACCAGTGCTATGTCACGCTATCGCAGTACGATGGGGATGATCACCTGCGGCAACGTCACCTGATCAAGCGAGATGGTTACCTCCGGCAAGGCCGTTGCACTCGGATTACCGGCGCCATCGAGCACACGGGCGTACACATAGTACGTTCCCGCAGTGACTTGCGTCTCAGGCAGCCCGCTCGCCAAGCTCCAGACCAGCGAGAAACTGGTGCCATCACCCGGCGCTTCAACCGGTATCCAAACCAGATTCGGATCGGTAGCCGGATTGGCGACCGCGCTGCGACTATTCGCCAGCCACACCCCCCAGAACCCACGACCGGGGTAGAGGTTATCGGTCACGCTGAGGCTATTGAATTGCAGATTGACGATAATCGACGGGCCGCCGGCAATCGTCTGTACCTGCATCGTCCCGCCGTTAAGCGTCGGTGGCGTGACATCATACGTCAATGTTCGTTCAACCGTCATCGGATTGCCTAGTGCATCACGCATCCGTAGGACTACCGGCATTGGCCCTTCGCTTATTGTGCCGGGGTACGGCAGAATATTAGCAAAACGGTTGCCGCTCATCGCCAAATTGCTCACAGACGTCAGGGTTGCTGAGCTAGGCGCCAGCGCAAAGCGTTGCAATCCGCTGCAATCGCCAAGGCTGCGTAGCTCGACAAAGACCGCCGGTACACGGGTATGATCGGGATGACCATCACTGGCGCCGCCTTCACCGATCAGATCAACCAGTGTAGCCGCCGTGAAGGGTGATGTCTTCATACGAGAGAACGGATTGGCAACAACAGCGTTGCCTCGCACGCCAGCATCGATCACGACAGCATCGGAACGAACCTGATCGATCAGATTATCCACCGAGCGACGCAACTGCGTATACAGCACACGTTCGACACAGCCATCATCGGTGAGTAACCCCGGTGGGATCGGCACGGTCAGCACGCTGGTTGGGCCAGTGGGAGCGAACGCTTGCCAACCGCCCGAATCGTTCTCGGTATCGGTTGGCGGCGCACCCCACCGCCAGCGCACCTGATCGGGAAAATGCGGTGCGGAGAGATCGGGGAAGGTGACGTTCACTGATACTTTCCCTTCACCACCGATGACAGGAAGATCGTTTTCGATGACGGGGCGTGAGCCAAAGCTGACCCCCGGCGCCCGGAAGAGGGTATAGTGTGGCTTTGGCACGCCACCATCGAACTTTTCATGGGCGACATGCATATACGCCCGCACGCCGACACGGGCATCAGCCCACGTATTAAACACTGGGGCCACGGTGGGAGAACCGACAACCGGCAAAAAGCCGGATCCGACCGGACGGGCCGTGTAAAACAACTGGTTGGCATTGCGGTTGCCACCCGCTCCTTGCCGAATCCACGCCAGATGGAGTGTTCCCAGCTGATCGTAATCGACCGAGACGCGGCCATCTCCCTTCCCGTCAATCAGATACGTTGCCGACCATGGGGCGTAAAATGCGCTGACCAGTTTTTCGGCGAAGTAGATACCATCATCGGCACCACGAAACGCGATGACGATGCGCGTGTTCGGCGCCGGATCGGGACTAAACGCAACACTGGCATCGGCAAAGACTTCACTTGACCCGGCATTGATATCAACCGGTGGGTCGAACGCCGTGCCGTTCCAGAGTGCCGCCATCACGTGGAGCGGTCGCGGCGTATCACGGGTAAAGACAACGGCAACCTCGCCGTTGGGGCCGGCTGCCAATGTGGTCTGCGATTTGTACGCTTCAACGGCTGTAATCACCCCTACCGGCGACCACGTCGCGCCACGGTCATTGGAGAAGGCGAAGCGAATATTCTTG
>NZ_CALLJH010000048.1:0-14196 GCF_938091255.1 uncultured Chloroflexus sp. | reverse complement strand
GGTGTACGGGTAATCACGTTGTCCCCACGCACGTGGGGGTGAACCGTTCGATTCGCTGCCGGTGTACGGGTAATCACGTTGTCCCCACGCACGTGGGGGTGAACCGTCTAGGTCAATGCCCGCTTCCATCACCGTCGTCATTGTCCCCACGCACGTGGGGGTGAACCGGTAGATGTTGCGGTTTGGGTAATTAAACTCGGTTGTCCTGCGTACTTGGTCGCCTTCCCTCGCGGAAGGCGTGGATTGAAACACCGATACCCGACACCGCGCGGCGCACGTAGGGGGTCGCCTTCCCTCGCGGAAGGCGTGGATTGAAACTCACCACTCGCGCCACTCTTCTGCAATGTCGAACCGGTACGGCCATTCGCGCGGATCGGATACCAAGCCGGCATGTACCGGGTTGTGCTGGGTGTAGGTCAGCATGCGCTCAGCTTCACCCGCCCGGTAAATTGGGTATTCGTAGTGATCGAGGTGCCAAAAGGGGCCGCTGCGGTTGAGCACTTCATTCGCGAGCCGTCCGGTCTGGCCTTTGAAGCGCTTGATCAGCCGGGCAAGCGAGTATTGGTACATCGGTACCGCACTGCTGCGCTCAATGATTAAATGGACGTGGTTGGGCATGATGCAGTAGCCAAACATTCGGTAGTAGCGGCCATTGAATTCCGTTAATGCGTCACTGACGATTTGCGCAATTGCTGGCTCTATCAGCCATTGCGGGCCGCCCGCGATGCCCTGATCTAGCAGCATGTCGAGCCGCTCGAATTGATGTCGGACAAGCTGGTAGAGATGATGGAATTGCTCGGCGCCCGTGTATTGCGTGGTGATCGTGGCTTGCGTCCGGTTTTGTTCTTGTTTCAGTTGGAGCAACGCTTGCACCGGAATGCTATCGATCAGTGGGAAGGTGATGAAGGTGATGGTGGCCGGAGGAAATTGCGGCGGCGCGACGTAGTGTTTGAGTAGTTGTTGCATGATGGTAGCGACTTGTTTCGGGCGAATCTGTGATTACCGAATTTTAACGAATGTTGGCTATCTGGGCAAATCTGTAGGGTAAGAACGGCGTACTTGCGGTTTCCATTCGTGGCCGGAACCGTGTTACTATGTAGTGAGTCGAGGTGTAGGGTGCGCTGTTGCAGGGTGACTCAATATCATTTGTGAATTATTATGTCAAATTCATTAGTGGGTGTGCGGGTGACAACCGCTGCACTGCGGGAAGTGCCGCGGATGGAGGCGGCTGCCGAGATTGCGCGCCGGCGCGCGCGCGCCTTGGGTCGACCGGTGTTGGTTAGTGTGACGACCCAAGTTGGGCTGCGCGATCCGTTGGCCCTCTTTGCTCGCGGCGCTGGTGTGACCCATAATCGTTTGTTTTGGAGCGTGCCCGCCGCCGGGTTTGAGTTGACCGGTCTCGGCGCCGCGTGGAGTTTTACCCCGCCGCCTGAGGTTGATCGGTTTGCCGCGAGTGCGGCTGCATGGCGCCAGTTGGTGGCTGATGCAGTGATCGATGTTGATCCCGATGTGCCGGTGCAGGGGCCGGTGGCAATCGCCGGTTTTCGTTTCGACCCCGCGCAGCCGGCTAGCGAGTTGTGGCGTGATTATCCCCATGCGTTGTTGGTACTGCCGCGGTTGTTGATTGTTCGTCACGGTGATGTAACAACTCTCACCGTGAATGGTATGGTTGATGAGCGTAGCTCGACGCTCGCCCTTGGCGCTGCCGCCGCGCGTCGTTTGCAGGCCTTGATTGGATTGCCATGGCGTCCCCATCGCCCGCCTGCCGATTTGCAGGTCGATGTGTCGCTTGATCCCGCCGAATGGAAGGCGATTGTCGCCGATGCGATTACCGACCTCCGCACCGGTGCGCTAGAGAAGGTGGTGCTGGCCCGCGCTGTTCGTCTGCGCGGGGCCGAGCCGTTTGATACTGCGGCTACGCTCGATGTGCTGCGCCGCGATTATCCGCATACCTTTGTGTTTGCGGTTGCGCGTGGCGGGCGTACCTTTCTCGGCGCGTCACCCGAACGCTTGGTCGCTCTGCGCGATGGCCGGGTGTCCGCTTCGGCTTTGGCCGGTTCCGCTCCCCGCGGCAAGACTCCTGATGAAGACGCTGCGCTGGCCGCCGCTCTGTTGCAGAGCGCGAAGGACCGGGCTGAGCATGCATTTGTGGTGCAGATGATCCGCGCGGCGCTGGCTGAGTATTGTGACGATGTACAAGCGCCTGACACGCCTGAGATCATGCAGGTGCGGAATGTCCAGCATCTTTTTACACCGGTGACGGCATGGATCAGGCCCGGTTACGATATTTTCGATCTGGTTGGTCGGCTGCATCCCACTCCCGCCGTCGGCGGTAAACCCGGCCCGGCGGCGCTGGCATGGATCCGCTCCCGCGAGCGGCTCGATCGCGGTTGGTATGCTGCACCGGTCGGTTGGGTCGATGCCCGCGGCGATGGCGAGTTTGCTGTGGCGCTGCGTTCGGCGTTGATTGGCCGCCGCGAGGCGACCCTGTTTGCCGGCTGCGGCATTGTGGCTGCTTCTGAGCCGGAACGGGAGTTGGCTGAAACCCGCATCAAGCTGCGTGCGATGTTGGGAGCGTTGGGGGCAGGCGAGGAGATGATTGGTTAGCACGAGTGTCTCTTCCTGTCAGCCTAGCAGGTTCTCCCTCTCTGCCGGTATGGCACGATGAGGTGAGCGGGACGGAAAGATTGCCCTCTCCTCCCGTCAACTCATGACTTCCCCTCGCCCCGTCTGCCAAGGGGCGAGGGCTTAATGAAGGATAAACGATGAGCGATGCTGCAACCCATCTCTATGCGCTGACCCATTGGGTGGCGGCGATTGCCAATGGTCTGGCAGTGAGCGGGGTGCATGACGTGGTGGTCTGTCCCGGTTCGCGCAGCACGCCATTGGCGCTGGCCGTGGCGCGCCATCCGCACCTGCGGGTCTGGATGCATCTCGATGAGCGTTCCGCCGGTTTTTTTGCGCTGGGTATGGCCCGCTCCCGTAGCGCGCCGGTCGCGGTGCTCTGCACTTCCGGTACAGCAGTGGCGAATCTGTTGCCGGCAGTCGTTGAGGCCAATCTTGCCCGCGTGCCGCTGTTGTTGCTCACCGCTGATCGTCCGCCTGAACTGCGCGATAATGGCGCGCCGCAGACGATAGACCAGATAGGGATTTTTGGTCGGAATGTGCGCTGGTTTGTTGATTTGCCGACGCCGCAGATGTCGCTCGTGCCGTTTTTGCGTGCTACGCTCGGCAGAGCAATTGGGACAGCACGCAGCGCTCCCGCTGGGCCGGTTCATCTTAATCTGCCCTTCCGCGAGCCGTTGGTGCCTGACCGCGCACTGTTAGTGTCGTTGCTGGCGACACCGGCTACGCTGGTGCAGGTGGCGCCGGCACGCCGTATGCTCGGCGGGACTGAGCTGGCAACGCTGGCGACGAGCCTTGTTGAGTACCGGCGCGGGTTGATTATCGCTGGCCCCGATTGCCCGCCCGATCTTGGCTCGCTGGTGGTGACATTGGCCTATCGCTTGCGCTTCCCGATTTTGGCCGATCCGCTCTCTGGCGTGCGCTATGGGCCACACGTCGATGAGTTGGTACTCGGTGCGTATGATGCATTTCTGCGCGATGAGCGGTTTGCCGCTGCGTATGCCCCTGAAGTGGTGCTACGGTTCGGCGCGATGCCGACCAGCAAACCGGTGTTGCTTTATTTACAACGCCATCCGCAGGCGCGTCAGATCGTGATCGATGGCGGGGCCGGTTGGCGCGATCCAACTAGCCTCGCCGTCGAGCATCTGCCGGTGGACGAGCATTGGTTTTGCGTGGCGCTAGCCGATGCGCTGGCTTCTTCCCAACGCGAAGGGCCGACACTCTGGTTGCGCGCGTGGCTGACCGCCGAGCGGCTGGCTCGTGAGACGATGGCGGAGCATCTGTTGGCCCAGCCGGCAATCAGCGAGCCGGGGTTGTTTGCCCGGCTTGGCGAGTGGTTGCCTGCCGGCACGACACTGTTCGTCGGCAATTCGATGCCGGTGCGCGATTGCGATAGTTTTCTTGGCCCGCGTGCGCTGCCGCTGGCGGTGCTTGGGAATCGTGGCGCAAATGGGATTGATGGGTTGGTATCTACCGGTTTAGGGTTGGCAGCCGGCGGCGCGACACCGCTAGTAATGGTACTCGGCGATCTTTCCCTGCTACACGATACGAATGGGTTGATTGCGGCGCGGTTGCACCAGCTCAATGCCACTATTCTGCTGATCAACAATGATGGCGGCGGTATCTTCTCGTTTTTGCCCCAAGCGAGCGAGACCGACCAGTTTGAGTTGTTGTTCGGCACTCCGCATGGGATCGATTTTGCGCCGCTGGCCGCGCTGCACGGCGCTCGTTATACGCTGGCCACTGATTGGTCGGCGGCCCAAGCTGCCCTGCAAACGAGTTTAGCCGGCGGGCTGCATCTGATCGAGATTCGCACCCGCCGCGACCAGAATGTGGCCGATCATCGCGCAATTTGGCCTTTGGTCAGCGCCGCGCTTGAGCGGGCCGGGTTGGTGGAAAGGAGACCAGAGTGACGCATACCTTCGTGACAAATGCCGATATTATTGCCCAAGAGGCGCAGTATACCAGCGGTCTGTACCCCAAGCGCCCGCTGGCGATTGTGCGCGGCGAGGGTGCCCATCTGTACGACGCCGAAGGCCGGATGTACATTGATTGCGTGGGTGGGCAGGGTGCCGCCAACCTTGGCCATAACCACCCGGCGATTGTGGCCGCGATTCGCGAGCAGGCCGAACGGCTGATCAGTTGCCCGGAAATTTTCCCGAACGATGTGCGCGCGGCGTATCTCAGTGAATTAGCCGCAGCCTTGCCCTTTCCGTCCCGCCTCTTTTTCTGCAATAGCGGGGCTGAAGCGGTTGAAGCGGCGCTCAAGTTTGCTCGCTTGCTCACCGGGCGGCCCGGCATTATCGCGACCATGCGCGGGTTTCATGGCCGCACAATGGGAGCGCTGAGCGCAACGTGGGAGAGTAAGTATCGCGAGCCATTTTTGCCGCTGGTGCCGGAATTTAGCCACGTGCCTTACGGCAATCTCGATGCGCTCCGTGCTGCGGTTGGCCCGCAGACGGCGGCAGTGCTGGTTGAGCCGGTGCAAGGTGAAGGTGGCGTGCGGCCCGCTCCTGCCGGCTATCTTGAGGGCGTCGCTGAGATTTGTGCGGCTAATGGCGCGCTGTTGTTGGTTGATGAAGTGCAGACGGGGTTTGGCCGTACCGGCAAGTTGTTTGCGATTGAACACAGCGGGGTGACTCCCGATCTCCTGATTTTGGCCAAGAGTATCGCTGCTGGGGTGCCGATGGGCGCCGTCGCTATTCACGAGCGGTTTGGCCCCTTGCCGCCGGGAACGCACGGTTCGACCTTTGGCGGCAACCCGCTGGCTTGTGCCGCCGCTCGTGCCGCCCTGCGCGTCTATCGCGAAGAGCGCATCCCTGAGCAGGCGGCGGCCAAGGGTGCGTGGTTGCTTCAGGCGTTGCGCGCTCTTAATCTGCCTGCCGTGCGCGAGGTGCGCGGCTTGGGGTTACTGGTCGGTCTCGAACTCAAGAGCCGTTCGCAACCAGTGATTGCCGCCCTGCTCGATCACGGCGTGCTGGCCTTGCCCGCCGGCCCCAACGTGTTGCGTCTGTTGCCGCCTCTGATCATCGAACAGGCTGATCTGGAGCGGGTGGTGACGGCAATTGCGACGGTGTTGCAGGCACCGCCATCCGCCGTTCCAGCGCAAACAACACAATCGCCACATCAGCCGGATTGATGCCCGCTAACCGCCCGGCCTGCCCCAACGTCGCCGGGCGGAACTTCATCAATACCTGCCGCGCTTCGTTGCGCAATCCCGGCAGCGCCGCGTAGTCGAAATCGGGCGGAATGCGCCGGTGCTCCATCTTCTGCATGCGTGCCACTTCCCGCTCTTGGCGGGCGATGTAGCCGCTATATTTGCAAGCAATCTCAAGCTGCTCGACTACTGCTGGCGTTAGCTCTGGCAAATCAGGAATAGCGGTGCGGAGCTGTTCGTAGCGCACTTCAGGCCGGGCCAGCACTTCGGCCACCGTCGCCGGTTGGCTCAGTGGCTTGATGCCCTGCTCTGCCAATGCTGCGTTGATTGCCGCCGCTGGAAACATCCGCCGCTCGCGCGCTTGCTGCACGGCCTGCTCAATCTGCGCGCGCCGCGCTTCAACCACCGCTGCCCGCTCGCCATCGATCAATCCTAGCCGGTAGGCAAGCGGCGTTAAGCGCAGATCGGCATTGTCGCCGCGCAAGAGCAGCCGGTATTCCGCCCGTGAAGTAAACATACGGTACGGCTCGCGAATCTCTTTGGTGGTCAGATCGTCGATCAAGACGCCGATGTACGCCTCGGCCCGGCCCAAAATCACCGGCGGTTTGCCCTGCACGTAGTGCGCAGCATTGATGCCGGCCATCAACCCTTGTGCCGCCGCCTCTTCGTAGCCGGTCGTGCCGTTGATCTGCCCGGCAAAGAACAGCCCGCGTAACCGTCGTGTCTGCATATCGGCGGTAATCTCGCCGGTCGCAACCGCGTCGTATTCGATGGCATAGCCGATCCGCATCAGCTCGACGTGGCGCAACGCTGGGATCGAGCGCAGCATCGCCCACTGCACATCTTCAGGCAGCGAGGTGTTGCACCCTTGCACATACACCTCAGCCGTCGTCCAGCCTTCCGGTTCGAGAAAGAGGCTGTGGCGCTCTTTGTCGGCAAAGCGCACGATCTTGTCTTCGATGCTGGGGCAGTAGCGCGGCCCCACTCCCTCAATGATGCCGCTGAAGAGCGGGGCGCGATGCAGGTTGTCGCGGATGATGGAGTGGAACTCTGGCGTCGTATGCACTTGGTAGCAGGGCAACTGTGGGCGCCAGCCATCGAGTTGTGGATGCGGATAGACCGGCGCCGGCGGGCCGTGATAGTCTGGCGGCGGTATCGTTTCACCCAATTCGGCGTAGTAGTGGCCGAACGCCAGCGGCTTGTCGCTGCCCGGCTGCAATTCGGTCAACGAGAAGTCGATGGTCGCTGCCGCCAAGCGCGGAGGCGTACCTGTCTTAAGTCGCACCAGTGGAAAGCCGAGCGCGGCAAGATCTTCGCTTAGCGTCATCGCCGGCGCTTCGCCAGCCCGCCCCGCCCCCCACATAGCCTCGCCGGTGATGGCCCGTCCACGCAAAAAGGTACCGGTAGTCAAGATCACTGCTGGCGCGAGGTACCGCCAGCCAGTATGAGTCGTCACGGTAAAACATTGCGTATCAGCATTCGGCGGCGCAACCCGTTCCACCATCGCTTGGCGCAGATCAAGGTTCGGCACGCGCTCGAGCGCCTCTTTCATCAACCGGGCATAGAGTCGCTTATCACATTGCGCCCGCAATGATTGCACCGCTGGCCCTTTACTCTCGTTTAACAAGCGGATCTGGATGGCGCTGCGGTCGGCGATACGGCCCATCAAGCCGCCCATCGCATCAATTTCTCGCACCAGATGACCCTTTGCCGGCCCGCCAATGCTCGGATTGCACGACATATGGGCCAGCTTGTCGAGATCAATCGTCAACAACAGCGTCCGGCACCCCAGCCGGGCCGCTGCATAGGCCGCCTCGCAACCGGCGTGGCCGGCCCCAACCACTATCACATCGTATCGTGTCTGCATGTTGGTGTATATGTCTGAATGGTACCATTAATGATGTGTGTTCACGTCTTTGAACGCTTGATCTCTCTCGCTTATCTGCGCAACTGCCCCGCTGGGGGCGGGAGGTGTCTTTTCCCGCCCTCGGAGGGGGCGGGCTGGGGTGGAGGCTTCAGCTCCCGCGCCGCGAGGCAGGAGCAGATAAGGACTTTTCACCCCTGCTCCCTGTTGTCGTTGCGAACCGAGCGGAGCGAGGCGAAGCCATCTCCCACGACGTGGCCAAGCATCCCTCAAATGACACCTATCACCATTTTCATTTTTCGTGGCGATTCCCATCCACCACGGCAGTGAATAAGCGAGCATGGTATAATACCGCAGCGCGCGACAGGAATTGCGCGCGGCACTACCTGACGATACCATTATGCGCACTATTCTCATTATAGACGATGATGTCGCCTTTACGGCGAAACTTAAAGAACAACTGAGCGAAGCCGGCTATCGTGTGCTGAATAGCAGCATCATTGCCCAAGCTGAACGCGAATGTGCCCGCGAGCATCCCGATCTGGTATTGCTCGAGGTGCGTACCGAGCGTGGTGCTGGCTGGGAGGCGCTGCCCCGCCTGACGGCATTACAACCGGTGATTGTGCTCAGTAGCGCCGGGTTGGAAGAAGATGTCATGCGCGGGTTTGCCGCTGGCGCTGCCGATTATGTCACGAAGCCTTACCGCACCGGTGAGTTGTTGGCCCGTATTCAAGCCCGCATGTTGCCGGAAGCGCCAGTCATTGCGCCAGCCAAACCATCCGTAAGCGCCGCCATTGTCGAGGAGCTTCCTGCAATGCCAAGCAAGCGTCGCCCTGCCGAGGAAGAGCCTGAGCCGGTCTTTATGAGCGAGGCCGAGGAACTGGCACTGCTGCGCAATACTGAGACCACGCCGATCCGCCAGTTGACCGAGAGCGAAGAGCAGGCCAGCTTTGGTCATCGTTTGCGCGCCGAGCGCCAGCGCCGCCATCTGACGCTGGTGCAAATTGAAAACGATATCAAGGTGCGCATGTACTACTTGCAGGCGATCGAAGATGAGCATTGGTCGCTCTTGCCGCGTGGCCCGGCGGCACTGCGCATGATGCGCGCCTATGCGAGCTATTTCGGTATCGACTCAGCGGCTGCCGAGGCCGAATATCGCTCTCGCTACCAAGTTGACGATAAAGGGCCGTCGTTTTCATTTACCGTCGGTAACGTCAACACGCGCATTACCCGCCGCGCTCCGCCCCGCTGGCTGATTGTCACGCTCGCGATTGTGCTGGCGCTCGCGGTTGCCGGCGGCACAATTTACTATTTCGACCCGGCGTTTTTCAACCAACTGCTGGGAACGTTATCTTCATAATACGGCGTGCGGCAGTGAGACTGCCGCACCGGAATCCGTCTTCACTATGGCGTGCAGTAGTCTCACTGCTGCATTCCAAACCGCCAACCTGCTCTCTCACCCGCCGCTACGATTTCTGCCACGGCACATCAGCCACACCGGCCCGTGCATTGGCAATACGCGCCGCAACAAACAGAAAATCTGACAACCGGTTGAGGTACGGCACCAGCTCAGGATTGATCGCTTCTTCAGCGGCTAACGAGACCACTACCCGCTCGGCGCGCCGGCAGATGGTGCGGGCCAAATGTAAATACGCCGCAGCAGCAGTGCCGCCGGGCAGAATAAACTGCTTGAGCGGCGCTAATTCGGCCTCCATCGCATCGATCTGCGCTTCGAGGAAAGCCGTCATCTCAGCCGTTACCCGTGGGATATAGGGCGAGTCCTCTGGTGCAGCCAGATCCGATCCCACCACAAACAGTTGGTTTTGCACTACCGCTAGCGCCGCATCGAGTGCTGGATCAACTCCGGATGCCCGCACCACACCAATCGCCGAATTGCATTCATCGGCAGTGCCATAAGCTTCGACCCGCAGCACATCTTTCCGTACTCGTGGGCCGCCAAACAGAGCTGTTTCACCATTATCGCCAGTGCGCGTGTAAATCTTCATGTGACGGCGCTCCTTGCCAGAAACCTCTATGCTTTATGCTCGCTATTCGTAGTATACACGAGAAGCAATCGCCACATTTCGTGATCGCAAAATTGTCTGATCACGCCGACCAAAGAATCGGCTGCGATCTTGCCAAAACCGTATTGTTCCGGCTATCCTTGCAAGTGATGGGAAATACAGAGGAGTATGAACGTGAGCGAGCGATACACCCTTACCCGTTATGCTTGGCTTTCGATTGCCGCCGCTGTAGCGACGATCAGTCTCAAGCTGGTTGCGTACTGGCTGACCGATTCGATCGGCTTGCTGGCCGATGCGCTTGAGTCGCTGGTGAATCTCGCCGCCGCAGTAATGGCGCTCTGGATGCTGACTATCGCCGCCCGTCCCGCCGACCATGATCATGCTTATGGTCATGGCAAAGCCGAATATTTCGCCGGGGTGATCGAAGGAGGACTGATTATTATCGCTGCCGGCGGGATTGGTTGGGCAGCGTTCCAGCGCCTGTTTGCGCCACAGCCGCTCGACCATACTGTCGCTGGTTTAGCGGTAGCCGGTATCGCTACGTTGATTAACGGTACAGTGGCGATGGTGTTGCTCCGCGCTGGCCGCAAACACGACTCGCTCACCCTTGAGGCCGATGGCCAACATTTAATGACTGATGTGTGGACGTCAATAGCAGTGGTGGCCGGGATCGGTTTGGTGGCGCTCACCGGCTGGTATATCCTCGATCCGTTGATTGCGCTAGCGGTAGCGGTGAACATTACCATGACCGGCATCCAACTAGTGCGCCGGGCAGTGCTGGGATTGATGGATACTGCGCTGCCTGATGACGAGTTAGCGGCTATTCAGACCGCGCTTGCTGATCTCGATGAATATGGCTGTGATTATCACGCCTTGCGCACTCGCCAATCCGGCGCGCGCCGCTTTATCTCGTTCCACCTGCTCGTGCCCGACACGTGGAGCATTCAGCAGGCGCACACGGTAGCCGAACAGGTCGAGGCCGCCGTGCGCGCTGCGGTCCCTAACAGCACGGTGTTTACGCACCTCGAACCACGCAACGATCCGGCGGCGCTAGCCGATATTGCACTCGATCGGGCGAATGAAGCAGAACCCACCGATGCGGTCGTCCGGTAACCCCTTGGCGGGTCGCATCCTGTGAGGCTGCAAATCGTCCCTAGTGGATGTGCAATAGGTATTTACCTAAACGTAAATAATGCCACCTGTACTAGCCCAACCATCACGAAAATAACCGTAATGATCGCGATAATTCCCCCTATCACCACTCCTGCCCCAACCCCACGCTGTGGCCGTAACGGTTCGCCGGCGAGCGTCTGCCGTACCGCTTGCGCAAGCTGCACTGGAATATTCGCCACCACTGCCGGCTCAATCCCAACCCATGCCCAATTCATATTAGCCAAGGGTATTAGCAGCTTTCGTGCCGGATAGCGATCGAGCCGGTTAGAATCGCCGCTTGGTTCCCACACGCCAACGATCAGATCGGCGCTGGCCAGTTGTGTTTCGGCTTCAGACCCAACACCGGCAATAGTAAGCGCCAGTTGCGGGAACTGCTGGCGCAACACGCTGGCGATCTGCTCGGCTAATGCGCCCTCAGCCAACACCGCTACTCGCACTTGCGCTTGCCGGCTCAATTCAGCCGCTTCGCGCATCCGCGTGTCGGTGCGCAATACTAACCCATGTGTGACCAGTACGCCAATAGCTATCAGACTATATGCAATCGCCTGCGCCAGATCGACTAGCAAGTTGCCGCTGAATGGCTCCCCCAGCGCAATGCTGATCAACCGGAAGAGTATGTAGATCAAGGCGGAGAGGAGGGTGAGCGAAGCGATAAATAAAAAACCAAAGAGGTAGATCCGCCGCACTAGCGAGCTTCGTTCGGCGACGCTTATCTCGCCGGGTGTGGCTGCCGCGCGCTGAACTTGCCGCCAGCATACCACCCAGATCGGCAAGCCCACAACCAGAATCGCACCGAACCACGCTAACGGTTCACGCAGATCGGTGATCGCGTCAGCGCTGGCAAGCCCGCGAATAATGACGCTGAGCAGACCGCCAAGCCCGACCAGAGCTGCCACTTGGCCAATCGCAGCGACCAAATACCACGCCAGCCGCCGCACCCCCGCCTGCTGCGGCCCTTCAGCAATCGCCGTTGCATCGGTTTGGATGACGGAAGCGTGGTAGAGCGCAACCACCGTTAAGACGATCATCGGCGCCAGTACGTCGATGAGGTTGCCTTCGACCCGCAGGCCTAACATACTACGGAACACTCCAGCTAACAAGAAAGTGGCGTTTATCACTGCTGTGATGGAAGCGACGACAATTACCAGATAGAGGTAGAACTTGCGAAACGCCGAGCCGCGCTCGTCTTCACCGGCGCTGGCAAAGAGACGCTGCGCCCGCCACCAGTGGCCTAACCAGACGATGAGACCGATAAACACGTTGAGAATGGCGCTGATGAAGAGTTGGACGACAGTGGTACCACTCGCTGAGCCGAAAATCAGCCGGATCAGATCCTTTACGCCATTCGTCCAAATCACCAAGCCGGCCCCGGCAGCAAAGAGCAAGTAAACCCGCCGCACCAGTGCCCCCGCACCAGCCAGCGGTACTTGATGGGCATCATTGCGCGCTACTACGCTGTGATAGGTAAAAAGCGACCCTAACACCAGCGAGGCTATCACACCGTACCAGATGTGCGCTTGTGGATCGGTGCGGTCCACGCCGGCAAGCAATCCGAATACAGTGTCGAGCAAATCATAGACACTGCCAGTCAATGGGATCAAAAACGCTGCCAGATTGCCATACAAGTAAAGCTTGCGCACTGCTGACGCACGCTCGTCGAGATCACGCCGCGCTAGCCGCTCGCCCCATAGCCAATGGATCAGCCAGAGTGGTAAACAGATCGCGAGCGCCGCTAGTTGAAAAGCAGTTGTGCTGATCGAGGCTTGGATAGGTGCTAACCAGACGCCGTACAGCAGCCAGATCAGCGACCATGCAAATCCTTGTAAGCCGATTGTGGCACTGATGTAGAGATACCATCGCCGTACGACTGCCATCAGCAGCCCTCCTTCTGTTCCCAGCACCACATCCAGATCCGCCAGCCGGAACTGCTGGTCAGTTGCCAGCCGGCAGCCGTTTGCTCTAGCTCCATCGTAAAGTTGTTGCTTGATTGTGAGCTGCCAAGTAGACCACCGCGATAAACATTCGTTTCCTGTACCGTCACGGTAGCCCGATTTCCGTTGATTTCGGTATTGATGATCGCGTAGCTCGTGTCGCTATCAGAAACGCCGAACCGCCGCAATTGCTCGCGCATCTCTTGCGCGCTGAGCGGATAGCCGGGCAGTGTTGGCGCGAGATAGCCATAAGCGCGATCGTAGTCGCCGCGTTGCACCGCTAGGATGTAGTTGAACACCACGTCTTCCGGCCCGTTGCCGGCCCGGTATTCTGGCGCGGGGCGCGTAAACACAATCACGACCGCGATCGTCGCCAAGACCACGGTGCCGCCAACAATGCCCAGCAAAAAGCGGTCAACCGATTGCAGGCGCATAACTTGTACCTTTCTTTATCACGCGACGCTCTTTGCGCCACAACCTCAAACAAGGCGCAATGCCTTACTCTCTTTTTCCTATCTTAAATAAGACGTATTCAACAGCCAAACAGTTCACCGCCGCTGCCGTTCGTGGCGTGGCAGCCATTGATCGTGGTTGCGATAGCGCCGTCGCAATCGCCGGCCATACCCTCCCAGCAGCCAATTGCCTTTCGTCACCAGCCAGTCGGCGATCGTGTGTGCGGCGCTACCGGTGCAGAAACCGATAATGAAGGCCCAAGCCTCAGTGGGATGCGCTGTCACCAATTCCTGCACCCACGCGGCTAATTCGCGATGATAGGCGAGCGTCGTGAGGCCGAGTTGCCCTAGCAGCCAGACGACGATCAGCAGCAACCCGTACACGACCGCCGCGAAATAGCCGAGCCGCAATAGTGGCGAAATGACCAGACTATGGCTCCAGAAGGCGCGGTGCGGGATCAACCACATATAGGGCCGCCAGACCCAGAAAAAGATCCCCCAGCGATTGTCAATCGCCGAGTCGATGTCGAGGTCAGGCGAGAACATGATCCCCGAAAGCAGATGCGCGCCGCCCAACCACAGACTACACACGAGGGCAGCGTTCGGATCGAGCTGCCTGTGTTCGAGGTAAGCGTGATATGCGAGCGGCGTGAGCGCTGCGCAGCTAAGGACAGTGATGAGATCATGAGTACGAGCAGCAGGCATAGTCTAGCTCTTTAGAACTTCTAAACAATAGGATTCCGACGCCCTAAGCCACCACTCTCTTATCTCGTAACCTTAAAACAGCTCGGCTTTTTTGGGTTACTTTCTGCTATAATAGCACTTGTGTTCGCTCTATGGCGGAGGTTTGCATGGAATCGTCCCCCATTGCCGCCTTGCCCGGCCAACCGCCGGGGCCGCGCCTCGCCTTTGCCGGTGATCGCCAACGCCTCGACGAGATCGCCGAGACACTGGCGGCGTTGGCGAATGC
>NZ_CALLJH010000047.1:0-15410 GCF_938091255.1 uncultured Chloroflexus sp. | reverse complement strand
CCACCCCCAGCCCCTCCCCCACGAGGGGGGAGGGGGGAGGGCTGCGGACTACGGACGGCGTTGGGCGATGCGGTGGTCGCGTGGGCCCTCCCCCACAAGGGGGGCCCTCCCCCACAAGGGGGGAGGGCTACGGATACGGCGACGGGGGGAGGGCGACGGATACGGCGACGGGGGGAGGGCGACGGATACGGCGACGGGGGGAGGGGATATGTCATTACACGGTATACGTAGAGACGTTGCAGTGCAACGTCTCTACATGATTGCGTGTCTACATGATTGCGTGGTATGGATAGCCGTCATTGCACGAACCCACAGCGCCTTGTATCAACCCTCCCTCTCTACCCGTGACTAGCCCGTTCACGCATCGCCGCTATCGCTGCCGCCAATGCCGCCTGTTGCCCGCCGCCGCCTTGAGCCAAACGGGCCTGACCACCACCACGCCCACCCAATACAACCATCCCTGCCGCCAGTACATCGCGTGCATCAACAGCAGTGTCAGGATGGCAGGCCACGACCACCTGCACCCGCTCTTCACCGCCAGCGATGATCGCAATGCCACCGGGCAGCTCAGCGATGAAGTTGGCAATGGTGCGCAGCCGTTCAATGGTGGCCGTGGGCAGCGTAGCCGTCACAATGCGCCGACCATTGCTCTCCGGTGTCTGCGCGTACCATTGTGCCGCGCGCAGCGCATCGAGCTCGCGTTGAGTTTGCGCCAGTTCGCGTTGCAGGGCCTGCTGCGTCTCTTGCAAGCGAGACACCGCAGTCGGCAACTCGGCCCATCCTACACTCAGCGTTGCCGCCGCGGCTCGGGTCGCCGCATCACGTTCGTGCAGCGCTGCAATCACTCGCCTGCCGCAGACAAACTCAACCCGAATCATACCGCGCTGCCGCGACCACCCCAACACTGCAATTGCACCCACTTCACCGCTGCGTGCTGGGTGGGTGCCACCGCACGCCGAATGGTCAATGTCGCCGATGCTGACCACCCGCACATTGTTGCTGACTGCCGGCGGCTTGCGTAACGGGATACGATCGAGTTCGTCTGGCGACACAAACCGAGCCTGCACTGGCAAATTCCGCCAGACCGCCGTATTCGCCCATGCTTCAGCCGCGCGCACCTGCGCTTCGCTAAGCTCGTTCACCGCTAGATCAATGGTCACACTGCGTTCACTGAGGTGAAACGAAACCGTTGGCGCATTGCAAGTGGCGATGAAGGCAGCGGTTAAGATGTGCTGGCCGCAATGCTGCTGCATGTGATCAAACCGGCGTTCCCAATCGATCTGACCGGTAACGGCCATACCTCCTTCTGGCCAGCTATCGCTCCCTGCGAGCAGATGCCAGACTGTGCCATTGTCGCTCTGCACATCAACCACTTCCCAACGATGCGGTGCAGTGGTGGCGGATAACCAACCTCGGTCAGCCGGCTGACCACCCCCTTCTGGGTAGAATGCGCTGCGATCGAGCGCCAGCGCCGGATGGCTATTGCGTTTAGCGACCGCAATGACCTGCGCAGTAAACTCGGTAAGGTATGGGTTATCGTAGTAGAGGCGAAGGGTTTCGTTCATGGGTTGAGTAGGGTTTCAACGATATGGCCATTAATAAGCTTATTGATAATAGCAGAAATGCGGCAGTTCCACTGCCGCACACTGTAGTTGCATCCCGTTCTATATTGCCGTAGTCGAACCGCCGCCACTCCCCAACCCCTGCTTCCTATTCCCCTGCAAACACCTTCACCGGCTGCCAACGCGCACCATCACGCCGGAGCAAGGCAATCAGACGGCCAGCGGGATCGTGGGCGCGAGCGCAGTGTTCAGTACCATCGTGCGCCGGTATCGCTATACCATGCCGCACTCGGCGGGCATCGGCTTCATTGAGCTGAAGGATTGGCCAATCGAGGACGACCGTTTCTGGCGGTAACAGGTGCTGGATCACCACTGAACGGTCGGTCAGTGTGGCGAGCGGTACGGCCCGTTCGAGCCGAAATGGGCCGACGAAGGTGCGTTGCAAGGCAGCCAGATGCGCGCCACAACCCAACGTAGCGCCAATATCGCGGGCCAGCGCGCGAATGTAGACGCCTTTGCCGCACTCAACTGCAATCGTCAGATCGGGCGGCGTCCACGCCAGCAACTCGAGCCGGTCGATCTGCACCCGGCGCGGCGCAAGGGTAACGTCGTTGCCGGAGCGAGCTAGGGCGTAGGCCCGTTGACCATCGATATGGAGGGCAGAAAAGACCGGCGGCTGTTGCAGAATGTCACCACGAAACCGGTCGAGCACTGCGTCAAGCTCACTCGTTGTCAATGCTGGTACCGGTTTGGTCGCGAGTGTCTCGCCCTCGGCGTCATCGGTGGTAGTCTGCACTCCCAGCCGCACCACTCCCACATAGCCTTTACGCGCCTCTACCAGTTGATCGATCAAGCGGGTGGCGCTGCCTAAAGCCACCGGTAACACCCCCGTAGCTGCCGGATCGAGCGTCCCGGCATGGCCTACCTTCACCGTCCGCCCCACCAACCGGCGTACCCGTGCCACTACGTCGTGTGAGGTCAGACCAATTGGCTTATCAACCGCCAAAAATCCAATCAGCTCAGCCATGATTCTGTCGCTCTACCGCTTGTCGTAACGCTGGCAACACCGCTGCCACTGCTGCGTCTAGCCTCATCTGCAACGTCGCCCCTGCCGCTTGCCGGTGGCCACCACCACCCCATATCCGAGCAACCGCAGCTACATCAACGCCGGGCACCGAACGTAAACTCACCTTGACCGTACCGTCAGGGCGCTCACGGAAGAGAACACACGCGCGCATACCAGCCACCCGCTGCAACCGGCTCACGGTATCATCAGTCGCCTGCTCCTCGGCGCCAGCGGCGCGCAACATCTCCTGTGTCACCACTGTCCAGAAGATGCCATCTTCCTGCTGCAAATGGGCCATCGCCATGCCAGTCAAGCGCAAGGTCGCCGGCGGGATCGAGAAAAAGACCGCATCAATCACCCGCTGCTTATCGGCCCCAGCCTCAAGCAACATCGCTGCGCGGCGCAGCGTTGCCGGGTTGACGTTCGGGGTCTGAAAACTTTGGGTATCGGTCATCATACCCAAAAACAGACACGTTGCCGCGTCAGGTGAGAGCGGCCATGCCAGTGCCGCAAACAGATCGACCAGCACCTCGGCACACGAAGGCTCTTGCGCGCGAATCAGGCTGACTGTTCCACCGCCATCGTTGGTTGCATGATGATCGACAATAATTAGTGGACGGGACGTCAACACTGCCTGATGTTCATCATAGATTGCGCCAGCGCGTGACAGATGGGCGACATCAACCATCCAGATCAAATCGCACTCTGGCAGGTCCTCGCCTGAGTGATAGACGCGCAGCGCATCATAACCGGGCAACACGGCGCAATAGTTAAGCGGCGGCGACGACGCTAAAGCGATGGTCTCTTTGCCCAACGCGCGCAAGACATGCATCGTGCCCAGCAACGAACCGATCGCGTCACCATCAGGATTAACGTGACTGAGGAGCAAAATACGCTGCGCGCCAGCCAGCGCATCGCGGATCGGGCCGGCGGCCTGTTGCGGATCAGCGTAGATCATAACCCTCCGGTAGTAGACGCCGGCGCCACAATCCGGTACACCGAATGGCCGGCACGCTTCTTCACCTCTTTCAGGCGCAGATTGTGGCGCGGCCCCAGCCGCGGAATGAGATGGTTCAAACCACTCACCACCACAAACCAATACTCGCCGCCGGGACGCAACTGGCGCAACGGTGCAAGCACAAATTCATGTTCAATTGCGTAATCGCCGATTTTAGCCGGAATATTTGAGACGATCAAATCGTAGGGGCCGGGTGGCGCATCGCTCAAGCCCACACTCCCCAACACGCGCACATTCGGCGTCGCGTTGAGTTCGGCGTTGTGGCGCGCATACCGCACCGCCAGCAGATCTTTATCAACGAGGGTCACATCAGCGTGGGGAAAGCGGCGGGCAAGGCAAATCCCGATCACACCGCAGCCGCAGCCAAGGTCGAGGATGCGCTGCGGGTTGGGTTGCGCCGGTTCAATCAGACGCAACAGCAGATCGGTGCCTTCATCGACTTGAAATGACGAAAAGATAGTATGGCCCACATCGAACGCAAACTGCTGGCCACGCAACGAATAGGCAATCCGCTTCTTATAATATGGATCGAACGGGACGGCATCACTGCTCATCATCGAGTTTGGGCGGATTAACCAGCCGCTCGTGCTGGATTTCGCGGAACACCTGCTCAAGGTGCATACTGTAATCAAGCGATGTGTCTTGGATAAGGCGCAATTCAGGAATAAAGCGCATATAGCCCATCTCATCGGCCAGTCGTTTGCGCAAAAAGCCACGGGCATGGTTAAGAGCAGCCATAGTCGCCTCACGCTCTTCCGGCGTGCCCATCACTGAAATATACACTTTCGCATGCTGCAAATCGGCGCTCACTTCAACACGAGTCACCGTAGCAAATCCAACCCGCGGATCTTTCAATTCTTTCTGAATCACCTCGCCGAGGATGCGTTGCATCGTATCGGCTACTTGTTGCAAGCGTTGTTTTGACATATCTCATCCTACCTTATACAGGCACCGCGCGCTGTGTCCTTTCGGCAGCATAGCACGCGGTGCTCTGCCACTCACAACGTCGCCGCCACCTGCTCTTGACGATAGAACTCAAGCGCATCACCGGCTTCGATGTCATTAAAGCCTTCCACAATCAAACCACACTCGTAACCGGCAGTCACCTCACGCACATCGTCCTTGAAGCGCTTAAGCGACGAAATCTTGCCGTCGTGGATCACCACACCACGGCGCAACACGCGCACATTCTGGCCGGTGCGAGTAATCTTACCGTCGGTAACATAGACGCCGGCGACAATCTCGCGAGTCGGTAAACGGAAGGTCGTGCGCACTTCGGCATAGCCCTCAACCACCTCTTTGAAGGTCGGTGCGAGCATACCGGCCATTGCCTTCTTCAAATCATCTTGCAGTTGGTAGATGATATTGTAGAAGCGAATATCAATCCCGTGCTGCTCGGCGTGGCGACGAGCCGCCGGGTCAGGTCGGGCATTAAAGCCGATGATAATCGCGTGGCTAGCCAAAGCAAGGTTGACATCACCCTCGGTAATTGCACCCACGCCCCGGTGGATGATGCGCGTCTGCACTTCGCTCTGCGACTGGTTCAACTGCTCGATCAAATGCGCGATTGCATCAAGCGACCCCTGCACATCAGCCTTCAAGATCAGGTTCAGTTCCTTCACCTGACCCTGCTTCACCTTGCCAAACAGCTCTTCAAGGCTGGTACCACGGGCGCTGGCCGCCATTGCCTCAGCGCGCTGCTGACGCTGGCGCTGCAAAGCGATTTCACGCGCCACCACCAGATCGTCCATCACCTGCAAGATATCGCCAGCCTGTGGTACCCCTTCCAGACCGACAATCTCAACCGGCGTCGAGGGTTCGGCGTGGCGCAGACGCTTGCCGCTATCGCTAAACATCGACTTGATCTTACCGGCGACGCTACCTACCAGTACATTATCTTCGAGATGGAGCGTGCCATTCTGGATCAACACCGTCGCTACCGGGCCACGGTTCTTATCGAGCTTCGCCTCGATAATCGTTCCCACTGCCGGCGCATTGGGGTTCGCGCGCAGATCTTCAAGATCGGCCACCAGCAAAATCATCTCCAACAAGCCATCGATATTAATCTTCTGGCGGGCCGAAACGTGAACGCACGGCACATTGCCGCCGTATTCCTCAACAATCACATCAATCGCCGCCAACTGCTGCTTAATCCGGTCAGGGTTCGCCGTTGGCAGATCGATCTTATTAATCGCCACAATCATCGGCACCCCAGCGGCCTTGACGTGAGCAATCGCCTCTTCAGTCTGCGGCTTCACGCCATCGTCGGCGGCCACCACCAGTACGACAATATCGGTCACCTGAGCGCCGCGGGCGCGCATCGCAGTGAACGCCTCGTGGCCGGGTGTATCGAGGAAGGTAATCTTACGATGGTTAACCTCAATTTGATAAGCGCCGATATGCTGGGTAATCCCACCGGCCTCACCCTCAGCCACACGAGTCGACCGAATCGCATCGAGCAACTTCGTCTTGCCGTGGTCAACGTGGCCCATAATCGTCACCACTGGCGGACGCGGACGCATCTCTTCCGGTGGTTGGGACTTTAACACCTCTTTAATATCTTCGACAATGCCCGCCATTTGTTCGGGCACAATCTCAGTCGTTTCAATACCAAAATCGCTAATAATCAACGCTGCCGTCTCATAATCAATCTGCTGATTGATATTCGCGATCATCCCGGCCTTCAGCATCGCCTTCAGAATATCAGCAGCGCCAATTCCGGTCGCTTCTGACAATTCGCGCACTGTCATAATCGGCGGCAACGCCACCGGGCCGCGCGGACGCACTACGGGACGGGCCGGCGGCGGTGTTTGCGGACGGCGCAGGGCGCTATCGCGCTCGCGCTCTTCGGGTTGCGGACGGCCACGAGACTGCTGCGAGCGGCCACTGCGGGCATTCGAGCTACCACGGGCCGGCGCAGGCGGAGGAGCGCTGCCGCCACGAGGCGTTGGAGCGCCACCGCTCCGAGGGCCACCGGTAGCCGGCGGCGCACCGCGCCCAGACGACGCCGGCGACGAGCCGCGCCCAGAGGGCGCTGGACGACCGGATGACTGATTCGCCGGTGGACGGTTCCCCCCTGCCGGCGGGTTCGAGTTACGGCCAGCACCGCTCGCCGGCGCACCATTTGTCGTTCGGCTGCCACCCGGCTGGCCGGCGCTACGACCACTGCCCGTTCCCGTACCGCCTGTATCGCGTCGTGGTTTATCACTCATTATCTACTCCCTTTCTGGGGAGAGCATCGCTCAAGCGGACGTTCTCCCATTAAGCTTAGGCGCACGAACATCAACGGCGCCGGCGGCAGCAAGCTTTCAGCAAGGTGCCAATGCAGCCGAACACTTCTCAAGAAGACGCCGTTGACATCGTCTCCTGAAGCAATTGCCGCCCCATCTGTTCAATCATCGCCCGGTCATCGGGATGTAGCGCGGCAATCTTCAACGCGCGTTCCACCGCGTGGCGGCGCAAAGCCTGTGACCAGCACTCAGGGTTGTGGCAAAGGTACGCTCCACGTCCGGGCCGCTTACCGGTCGGATCGATCGCTACCCGCCCCGTTGCATCGCGCACCAAGCGGATCAATGCGCGCTTGGCGTCGCTCTGCCGGCAAACAATACACGTGCGTTGCGGCACATGGCGCGGACGCACCACCCCAGACGTGACTTTGGCCGCCATCGCCTCACTCCTCATCGGGCGAAGCCTGCCCGCCTTCCAGCAAGATGTAGGAAGCGAACAGGCGATCGTTGTAGTAAATAAAGATCTTCTGCGAGGTTGCCCGTACCTGTACCGTCTGGCCAACTAGATCATTGCCCAGTGGGCCATAGCGATGACCGCGATAGCGGATCGTGCCATCGGCCTGCACCACCCGCTGTTCAACCGGCGCGCTCGCCAATTCGGCCTCGATCGCCATCTGTTCGGCTTCAGCTTCAGCACGCGCTTCAGCCGCCGCCCGCTCCTCTTCAAGCAAGGCTGTAGCACTCTTGATATCGATCCGCCAGCCGGTCAGCTTGGCCGCCAACCGCACATTCTGGCCTTCCTTGCCGATCGCCAACGACAATTGCTTATCGGGCACAATTACCAGCGCGGTATGGTCGTGATCATGCAGATGCACCTCCACCACTTGCGCCGGCGAGAGCGCATTAGCAATATACTCGCGTGGATCGGATGACCACTGCACAACATCGATCTTCTCGCCATTCAGCTCGTTCACGATATTCTGAATGCGGATGCCGCGCATCCCCACGCACGACCCAACCGGATCGATCCCCTCTTGGCGAGCGGCGACAGCGACCTTGGTGCGCAGACCGGGTTCGCGCGCCACCGACTTAATCTCAACCGCACCGTTGTAAATCTCCGGCACTTCCATCTCAAACAGGCGGTTGATCAAATTCTTGTGCGCGCGCGAGGCGATCAAACGCGGGCCGCGATCATCCTTCTTTACCTCAACCAACAACACCTTCAGGCGCTGACCGTGGTAGTAGCGATCGTTCGCAACCTGCTCCTTGGGCGGAATAACGGCCTCGGCTTTACCTAGTTCGAGGATGACATTGCCGCGCGGGCCATTATTGCGCTGCACGGTAGCGGTCAGCAACTCACCCTCACGATTCTCAAACTCGCTATAGACATAATTCCGCTCGATCTCTTTAATTCCCTGCAAAACCACCTGCTTGGCGGTTTGAGCCGCGATCCGGCCAAAATCGCGCGGCGTGCTCTCGACCAGCACCGTCTCGCCAATCTGAGCATCGGGCTTGATCCGGCGCGCAGCCTCGAGATCGATCTCAAATCGCTCGTCGTACACCTCGTCAACCACCTGTTTTTCGGCGTAGACCCGCGCCACCCCGCTCACCGGATCGAGCTTCACCATCACCTCAACGGTCGGCGGGTTGGGACCGAGCAGGCGTTTATACGCGCTGACCAACGCGCGCTCCATCACATCAATGATGGCTTCTTTCGGAATACCGCGTTCGGATGCAATCTGAGTAATCGCCGCGTAAAAATCGCTTTTCATCGCTATAACTCGCCTGACAATAAGAAAAGTGGGTATGACCCACTTTCCACTCGAACAATGCAGACTGCTGCGCCAGACCGCTGCAACAGCAGCGGAAGCGGCTTTCTAGCGGTACTCACAGACGGTTCATCGCGCTTCCCTGAACGGCCTGATGAGACTGTCGCCCATTTCGACAGCAGCGAGTGTCAAGCAGGCGGTTGCCCATGCCCACGGTTAAGGCAACCTGACTCTACACGTCAAGTATATCACCACCGATCGGCTTTTGCAAACCGTTTTTGAACGGATTTTCGCCCCATCAATCGAACATGCGTGCGAAAATCAGCAATGCCAGCGGGCGATCTGTGGTATAATAGCGTGTGATGATGCGAGCAACCATTCGAGCGAAACGCATGCGCCAACCATTCTATGTTATTGACGCCTTGGCTGCCGGTTATGCCACTGTTCACCGCCAGCCATTCATATTGCTCTTCTCAATTGGGTTGAGCGCATACCTCTGGCTCGGCAGTGCGATCACCTTGGCACTCCACCCAGCCAGCGACCAGAGCATCATGGCGCAGTGGCTCGGCACCTTACACGCAATTGATGCGCGCACTCTGCTCGTGTTCACGAATCTGATCCCGCTCCTCACACCGGGGGCGGAGGCAATCACCCCACCGCCGTTGATACTCTCAGGCGGGCAATTTGGGTTAGCGGTGATTGGGTTAAACGCCGTTGCGCTCGCGCTCAGCAGCATCTTTCTGGCATCGCTCCGCCAACTGATGCACCAAGAGCGGCCATGGCTGCGAACAACGTTAGCGCAAAGCGTCGCGATCGGCATCCGGCTCACCGGCGCAATTGGTATTGGGCTTGGCATCTTGGCGCCGCTGCTCGCGCTCACCATTGCGATAGTATCGATCATGCCAGCGATAACGCCATTCTTCTTCACCAGTTGGATCGCGCTTGGTCTGATCGGGCTGATCATCTTTGGCTTCACGCCAGAGATTATTACGCTCCAGCGACACGGGCCACTCGCTGCATTGCGGGCAAGTTGGCAATTCGCCCGCCAGCGCTGGTTTTCGATCGCCACCTTTCTAGCGATTTGCACCGTGATTGAATTTGGATTCGGCTATCTCTGGCGGGCAATGGCCAGCCAACCGGGTTGGCTGGCGCCGGCTATTGTTGGCAACGCCTATATCGGCAGCGGCATCCGCGCCGCACGCTTGCAGTTTTACCAGTATCACGCCAAGATGTAACGCCAAAACCGTTCTTTACGAACCGAGGCGCGCCGAGCGCTCCGCTATATCTTGCTTAAGGAACACAAACGATGACGAACGAGACTCCGGCAACCTACGACGAAAGCCAGATTCAGGTGCTGGAAGGCATGGAAGCCGTCCGCAAGCGCCCCGGCATGTATATCGGTCCCACCGACATCAACGGCCTGCACACCATGGTGCGCGAGGTGGTTGATAACTCGGTGGATGAGGTCATGGCCGGGCGCGCGACCAGCGTCAGCGTCACGATTCACCGCGACGGCTCGGTGACGGTGAGCGATGACGGCTCTGGCATTCCGGTCGGGATTCATCCCAAAGAAGGCATTAGCACCCTCACGCTAGTCATGACCCGCTTGCACGCTGGCGGCAAGTTTGGCAGCGGTGGCTACAAGGTCTCATCCGGCTTGCACGGCGTCGGCGTGTCGGCAGTCAATGCCCTCTCGTCGTATATGCGGGTGGATGTCTACCGCAATGGCCGCCACTACTATCAAGAGTACCGGGCCGGCGTACCGGTAACTGATGTGATCGATCTCGAACCGACCGACCGCCACGGCACCACCACTCGCTTTCTACCCGATACGTCGATCATCCAAACCCTCGACTATAACTTCGATACGCTGGCCCAACGCTTCCGCGAGATGAGCTATCTCAACAAGGGACTGCGGTTTAAATTTGTTGATGAGCGCACTAACCGTGAACTCAATTTTTATTTCGAGGGTGGGATTGTCTCGTATGTCCGTCATCTCAACAAAGATAAGACCGTTTTGCACCGTCAGCCGTTTTATGTCGAGCGAGTAGTTGATGAGGTGATGGTTGAGATAGCGTTGCAGTACACCGATTCGTTCGACACGGATAACGTCTACACCTTCGCCAACAATATCAACAACTCGGATGGCGGCTCCCACCTGTCGGGTTTCCGTACTGCGTTGACGCGCGTGATAAACACCTATGCCCGTGCCAAAGGGTTGCTGAAAGAGAATGAAAGCAATCTCACCGGTGACGATGTACGCGAGGGCTTGACGGCGGTCATTAGTGTCAAACTGAAAGACCCCCAGTTCTCGTCGCAAACCAAAGAGAAGTTGGTCAGCCCCGAAGCGGCTAGCGCAGTGGCGACGGTTTTCGGCGACGCCTTCAGCGCATGGCTCGACGAGAACCCTACCGAGGCGCGGCGGATTATCGAGAAGGCGATTTCGGCGGCCCGCACCCGCCTTGCCGTGCAGAAGGTGCGCGAGACGGCGCGTAAGAGCGCGATGGAAGGCTTTTCACTGCCCGGCAAGCTGGCTGACTGCTCAGACCCCAATCCGGCCCGCTGCGAGCTATATATCGTCGAGGGTGATAGCGCCGGCGGCACCGCTAAGCAGGGGCGCGATCGCCGCTTTCAGGCGATTCTGCCGCTGCGCGGCAAGATTCTGAACGTCGAGAAGAGCCGGCTTGACCGTATGCTGTCGAATGCTGAGGTGCGGGCATTGATTACCGCTATCGGCGCCTCGATTGGCGATCAGTTTGATCTGAGCAAGCTGCGCTATCACCGCATCTTCCTGATGACCGACGCTGATGTGGATGGTAGCCATATTCGCACGCTCTTGCTGACGTTCTTTTTCCGCCATATGCGCCCGCTCATCACTAACGGCCACCTCTTCATCGCCCAACCGCCGCTCTACCGGATCAAGCACGGGCGCGAGCAGGTCTATACCTATTCTGACGCCGAGCGAGACGCTTACCTAAGCAAGTTGCCGCCCGGCACTAAAGTTGAAATCCAGCGTTACAAAGGGCTGGGTGAAATGAACGCTGAGCAGCTCTGGGAAACGACGATGAACCCGCAGAACCGGGTGATCTTGCAGGTGACGCTAGAAGACGCGGCTCGCGCCGATGAGACGTTCACGATGCTGATGGGTGATCTGGTGCCACCACGTCGCCGGTTTATTCAGACCCACGCCAACGAGGTAGTGGAGCTAGACATTTGATACGTTGAACGGGGCGACGTGGGTGTCGCCCCACCAATGACCGCCAGTCTGCTTGTGAAAGATTATCGAGTATCTGATGAGTGAGAGGCTAGTCGCTGTTCGCGGTACAACATGTTCTGCCCCACTCGCCAGAACCAGATGATCAACAGGAGCAGGATTAACCAGACGGGTGACCAGACCGCTATCACTATCAGTGAGGTGAGAATACTCTGAAAGAACGCTAGTACAAGCTCGATCTGCTGGCTTAGCACTGTACCCGGATCCCATTCCGCTTTCGGCTCTGCTTTGGACGATGCAGCAAATGGATGAAGCTCGACAGTTATTGTCGAGTAATTTGTATTCTGTTCGAGATAGCGCATGCGACCTTTCACCTGCTCGATCCGGCCCTGTACCTCGCTGATAGCCTGATGGACGCGCAGCGTCTCTTCGAGCGTGCCAGACCGTTCGAGCAAGGCATTGAGCCGCTCGCGGGTCGCCTCAAGGTTACGCAACTGCGATTCTAGATCGACATATTGCTCGGTAACATCCTCGCCATCAACTGCACGGCTGATCACCCGCTTTGCGATCCCCTCAGCATCGGATAACACCCGCTCGAAGCGCTCGGAAGGCACACGGAACGAGATGTACGACGTTTTGCGCTCACCTTCGCCACTTGTGCGCACGCGCAATAGATAGCCGCCGGCCCGATCAACAATAGTGCGCAGTTGCGCCTCGGCGTGATCAACCGACTCAACCTCCATCGCCAGATGTGCGGTCAGAATGACCATTCGCGAGCCGTACTGCAATTGGTTCCCTTCAGCCGGCGCATTGGCACGATCGCCACTCGCTTCAAGACCCGTATTTGCCGCCGGAACAACCGCTTCCACTGGCGCCGCCTCTCCCGCCCCACCGCTCACCAGCGCGCCTTGTGGTGGCACCCTCAACGCCGCTCCGCTTTCAACCCCAGTAGCATGCTCCGGTGGCGCTGTTTGAACCGACGCACCGCACGCCGCCAGCACAAACGCCGCTGCCACCATCATGATCATCACCAGCCGTGCCATACGATACTCCCTCGAACCTGAGAATCTGCTGATAACCGGTGTTTGATGATAGCAACGGCACAGAGCGGGATTTGGTTCCCGGTCGAATGATGAAACTTTTCCTCACGACATACGTAAGGAAGAACAGGTAAGGTATTCCCTTCTACAACCGGTTCATTTTCGCCAAGGAGGAAATTCATGACCGCACCCGACCCGTTTTCATTACCACCCGCGCCAACCGTTACGCGCCGTAGCAGCAACACGCTGTTAATTATTGGTGGCATCACTGTAGGCATGCTCTTGATAGTAATCGGCGCTAGCGCGCTAGCTTTCAATCTCCTCTTTCAACGGGCAAGTGCGATCCCCGAATTATTACCGGCGGAAACCCAACTCTACGCCGCGATTACGCCTAATCTGAGCGATCTACCCAACATTAACCGGTTACAGCAAGCTTTCCCCGAAACCTTCGACTATCAAAACACCGACGAAACCGCCGATTTTCTACAAGAACGCTTCGGCGTAACGTTTGCTGACGACATCGCGCCATGGATCGGCCCCGAAGCAGCGGTAGCCGTCTACGGATTACCGATCGATCAGCTTGGCCGCGCCATAAGCGAATCGACCAATCCATTCAACCCGCCAGCAACGCTCGACCCGTTGGAAGATGTTGACCTCAGCAACGCCAATGTGCTGCTGATCGTAGCGACCCGCGATCAACGCGCCGCGCAAGCCTTCCTTGACAAACAACGCACCTTCCGCGAAGGGCAAGGCGAGCGTTTTACCAACAGTACAACCGGCGGCGTAACTATCTATGCCAGCGAGAGCGATGAAACGCCGTTCGCCGCTTTTGCGCTAGCGCGGAATATGGTAGTTTTTGCCAACAACGCGGCTAGCATCATGAAACTGATTGAGCAACGCAGCGAGAGCACGCTGGCCCGCAACGCGCAGTTCCAAGCCGTGCTCCAAAGTTTGCCGAATGACCGGATCGGCACAATCTACATTGCCGGGGAAGCACTGGCGCGCTTTGTTGAGAGCTTGTTCGAGTCAGGCTCGCTCGATGAGAGCAATCCAACCATTGCCGATATCCGATCAGCGGCACAGGCCATGCGAGGCGTTGGCTTCACAATGGCAGTGATCGAGAGCGGTCTACGCTTCGATGCAGTAACGGTCTTCGATCAAACTCGGCTGAGCAATGATGTACGCGAGCAACTGCGCAACTTCCGACCCACCGTTTCACCTGAACGGGCCAGTAACGTGAGCAGCGCCGCGATCGGCGTATTCAGCTTCAGCATTCCCGCTGACTGGGGCAAACAGTTACGCAATCAAGCTGAAGTAGATTCGTCCCTGCGCAATCTGGAAACTAGTCTCAACCTCGATCTCGACCGTGACCTATTTGACTGGTTCTTCGGCGAGGCGGTTATTGCCGTGTTGCCAAACGATAGTCGTAGTCTGCCGGCAGGTGGCTACTTTGCCCTGCGCGTTGCCGATCAGGTGGCTGCGCAGCGCGGTATGCAACGGTTGACGGAGTTGTTAGAAGACTTGATCGGCCTCCGCTTCACAGAGACATCGCTGGGACGCACGCAGGTGCAAGCGTTTGAAGAGAGCGATCTCTTCTTTGGCTACGGCTTCAACGGCAACGATCTGGTGATCGCCGTAGGCCGGCAAGCAATGGAAGCGGCCTTCGGCGCGGAACAGAAGCTGGCCAGCTTTGCCACCTACACTAATGCCCTAAAGGCGTTGCCGTCACCGAATAGTGGTGTATTTTACGTGAACCTCAATGCTGCCCGCGATCTCGCCAACCGGCTCGGCAATAGTCCAGTTGATCCCGATACCGAACGGCGGTTAGCACCCTTCCGCGCCATCACCAGCAGCGGCACTCCTAGCCTCGACGATCGCGGTGCGATGAGAGGTACCCTGTTGTTGAGTATCGAGCCGTAGGGAGTGGGGTTGTCTGCGCGCCTCTACGCCCTGCGCCTCGTGACATCAATGCCAACCGGGTCGCTAAGAACGGCTATGTGAAGTCGTCTATGCGCCCCTGCGCCCTATACTTTGTGACTGCTGCAAGCGGGACGTTGGTCGCACGGGACACGCTGCGGTGGTGGCACAACCTGCGCCCTATGCTTTGTGACTGCTGCAAGCGGGACGTCCGCGATCCCAATTTACCATTTTCCCCTTACCCCACCAGATCGCAGTCAGAGCGAGAACCATTCCCCCTCCCCCCGTCGCCGTCGTCCGTAGCCCTCCCCCCGCCGCCGTATCCGTAGCCCTCCCCCCTCGTGGGGGAGGGCTGGGGGTGGGGGGGGCAGCCATCGCGCTCAACAGATTGCAAGGGGCGGCATAAATTCCGCCCTACACAATGCGTCCTCCCCCCCTCCCCCCTCGTGGGGGAGGGGCTGGGGGTGGGGGCATCCCCCGTCGCCGTCGCCGTCGCCCTCCCCCCGTCGCCGTCGCCGTAGCCCTCCCCCCGTCGCCGTCGTCCGTAGCCCTCCCCCCGCCGCCGTATCCGTAGCCCTCCCCCCTCGTGGGGGAGGG